>JAUYSH010000058.1 GCA_030696455.1 Elusimicrobiota bacterium | reverse complement strand
GGCCGCGCGCGGCGCGGCGGAGGCCGTCGCCGAGGCCGTCTTCTTCGCGGGCCGCTTCGGCTTGGAGGCCGACGGCGGCGGCATCGCCGGCGAGGAGGTCTGCGGCGGGGGCGAGTAGATCACGGGCGCGGGCATCGCGATCTCCGCGGGCGCCGGGGCGGAGGGCGTCAGCTCGGCGACGGGCTCGGCGGGGAGCTCCGGCGCGGCGCCGCTGCCGAGCATCATGTAGGCCAGGCCGGCGGACAGCGCGGCGGCGGCGACGAAGGCGGCCAGCACGGGAGGCCTCTTCCAGACGGGCACGATCGCGGCGGCGGGCGCGGGTTCGGGCGCGAGCGGAGCCGGATCGGGAGGCGGGGCGAAGGACATGGCCGGCGCGGATTCCTCGAACTCGGCGAGCCGGCCCATTCCCCCGGGCTGCAGCGGCCGGCGCGGAGAATCGGGCAAAGACTCGATCTCATCCGGGAAGGAGCGCAGCGGGTCCAGGTGCGCGAAGGGATCCTTGGCCGTCTCGATCGAGGGCGCGGGCGGCAGGACCTGCGCGGGCGGCAGGACCGGCGCGGGCGGCAGGACCGGCGCCGGCGGCTCGACGGGCACGGACTCGAGGCGCGCGGGCTCGATGGCAGCGGGGAAGACCGGGACCGGCGGAGGCTCGGACGGGGCGGAACTTTCCTCGACCTTCCCGTCCATCCGCGCGCCGCAGGCATTGCAGAAGCGCGCTTCCTCGAGATTGGCGTGAGCGCAGGACGGGCAAGCGGCGGTTTTCGGCGCCGTCGGCGGAACGGTCGCCGGAGCGATCAATGCGGGCATCGGGGGCAGCGCGGGCATCGGGGGCAGCGCGGGCATCGCCGGCAAAGCGGAAACGGGCGGAGGGGCCGCGAGCGGGGGGACAGGGGCGGGCGCCGGAGCGGGCGCGGGGAGCGGCGCCTCGAGCAAGGCCTTCTTGAAAGGAGGATAGGCCAAGGCCGGCTTCCAGTCCGCCGAATCGTCCGAGCCCACGGGACAAACGAGGGTATCCCCATCGAAGCCGGGAAGCTTCAACAGTTCCTCGATCCCCGCGGGTCCGTGCGTGGATTTGCCGTCATGCGCAAAGAATCGCACTCGCTTGAATATAATTAATTCGTGTTACGGCGTCATTTCCTATTATAAGGGCCAACCCATGAGCGCCTCCCGCGTCGCCCTGGTCACCTGCGGCTCCATCCCCGAGCTCAACGACGACGACCACCCCTTATTGGCCGAGCTGTGGTGCCTCGGGATCGAGGCGGAGCCCGCGGTCTGGGACGACCCGGCCGTGGACTGGGGGAGCTACGATGCGGCTGTGATCCGCTCCGCCTGGGACTATCACCTGACCCCGGCGGCCTTCCCGGCGTGGCTCGCGCGGCTCGAGGCGCTGGGCCTGCCGATCTGGAACCCGGCGCCCGTCGTCCGCGCCAACCTCGATAAGTCCTATCTGAAGGAGCTCGAGGCCGCGGGGGTGAAGATCGCGCCGACCGAGTGGGTCAAGCGGGGGGCGGCGGCGAACCTCGACGAGATCCTCGCGGCCCGGGGCTGGGACGACGCGGTGGTCAAGCCGGCGGTGTCGGCGGGAGCCTTCCGCACCAGCCGCGTCCGGCGCGGCCGCGAGGACGGCCAGGCCGCGCTCGACGACGCGCTCGCGCATGCCGACGCGATGATCCAGCCGTTCCTGCCCGAGATCGAGACGGAGGGAGAGTGGTCGTTCGTCTTCCTCGGCGGGGAGTTCTCCCACGCCGTGCTCAAGTCGCCGCGCGCCGGGGACTTCCGGGTCCAACAGGAGCACGGCGGCCGCACGGAGCGCCGCGAGCCTCCTCCCGGCCTGCTCATCCAGGCCCGCGACGCGGCGATCGCGGGACCGCGGCCCTGGCTGTACGCCCGCGTCGACGGCGTGCGGCGCGGGGGGGAGCTCCTCGTCGTCGAGCTCGAGCTCATCGAGCCCTTCCTGTTCCTGTCCTACGCGCCCGGCGCCGCGAAGAGCTTCGCGGCGGCGATCAAGGCGAGGCTTTCGAATCCGAGACCTTCTCCCAGGACGTGACGATCCAGCGCTTGCCGCGCTTGGCGAGATAGTCCCGTTCCACGCCGCCGAAATTCCCCTTCCCGTCCAGGGTCTCGACGCGGTAGGTCAGGAGGACGACCGCGCTCTCGTGGCCGAGCCGTTCGAACTCGATCTTCTCGACCCGGAAGCGCCCCGGGCCGTGCTTGGCGAAAAAGTCCCGGCCCCAGGCCAGAATCTGCTCGCGGGTCATGGGCTTGGCGATCGCGGCGTCGAAGAGCAGGGCGAGCGCGTCGGCGTTGCCCGCCGCGAAGGCCACCGCCACCTCGTCGTAATAGGCGCGCACGTCGTCGCGCAGGATCATCTCCTCGTCGGAGACGGTCCGCCCGAAGCTCACGTAGCCGCACGACGCCAGCAGGGCCGCCGCGGCGGCGAGGAAAATAGCTTTCATGGCGGTAGCCTAGCCGATACCATGGGACAGGTCAAGGCATAGGTCTCTTGGCATGGCCGGCGCGGCCCTTCGGCCCAGGCCCGCCTTCTCCCGCCCTGCTACTCTCCTTGGTATGAACCGACTACTCCTCCGACTGCTCGCCGCCGTGCTGACGGTCGCCTTCGCGTCCGGCCCCGCTGCGGCCCAACAGGTCTCGGTTCCCCGCGTGACGCTCACGCCCTCGCTCGGCTCGGGCGCCGGCGCCGCCGGTCTCGTCCCGGGCGCCCCCGGCGGCCCCGCGGCCTTGTCCCTGTCGCCGATGCTGTCGCTGACCCCCGCGCTCTCGGTCATGTCCGCCCCGGCGATCGTCGCGCCCGCCGCCGTCGCCCGCGCCGTTCCCGCGGCCCT
>JAUYSH010000107.1 GCA_030696455.1 Elusimicrobiota bacterium | reverse complement strand
GAGCAGATTCGCATTCAAAGCCCGGCTGTTCCCCTTCCCGTCCTCTCCGACGTTCGCGCAGGTCTTGTTTTTCATAACCACCTCTCGACCGCCCGGAGGGTCGAAGATGGCCGAGGAGCGCCGAAGCGGCGAGGAATAAATGGGGGTCCCCCGGAGAACCGCCCTCGGCGCAGCCGAGCCGGCGGCCCCGGCGGCGCCGGGCTGACTGAGAAAGTGGAGCTAGCAAGGCTAGGCTATTTCTCAGTTTCTGCGAGAGGGTGACCGTTTATGCCGGAGGCGTGGCGGCGCTCACTCCTGGCCGGCTGAGCGGGAGGTGGTTATGAAAAACAAGACCGGAGGATACTAGGAGGAGCGGACGGGAAGGCCGTGCCGTAGATAATGAGTGCTTTATCGGTGAGATAGTGGGGTTCTCGGGTCCCTGTCAGCCACTCGGCAGGGAGGAGCGTCCGCGGACCGGTCCGCGCGCCCCAGCAGGGGCGGAGAAATCCATGCGTCTTGGAAGTCGCGGCGGCATCAGCCGTTGAAATTGTTATAATTTGAAATCACAATTCCATGGTCAACTTGCCGATGAATTTTGTTCATCTATCCGATATTCACTTCGGCGCTCCCGTTCTTCTGGGGCCTCACGACCTAAACGGTCCATTGCGCCTTGCCCTCGAGCGCGACCTCGGCGAGATGCGCAACAAAATCGGGACGATGACCGGCATTTTCGTCACCGGCGACATCGCTTATTCGGGCGAAAGCGAACAATATCGCGAGGCGACGACTTGGCTGGCGACGCTATGCAGCACCATCGGCTGCGCGGAAGAGGATGTTTGGACGACGCCGGGCAACCACGACATCCAACGCGCGAAAGTAGCCGGAAGCAAGATCGTCCGGGATTTTCACGAAAGAGTACGCAATCAGGGTGCCTCGCGATTGGATACCGAACTCCGGGAGGCGCTGCTCGATGGAACATACGGAAAGGCGCTCTTCGAGCCGCTTGCGTCCTATAACTCCTTCGCGCTCAAGTTCGGATGTTCCGTCACGCCCGAAGAGCCGTTTTGGAAAGACGATATTCTGTTGAACGACGGGTCGACGCTGCGGCTGTTAGGCTTGAACTCGACGTTGATCTCGGATTCGCATGACGACGATGGCGCCCACAAGCTGGCCCTCGGAGCGGCACAATTGAACATCGCCTCCGAAGCCGGGGTCGAGAACCTAGTCCTCTGCCATCATCCGCCGCAGTGGCTTATCGACGCGGATGCGGTCGAGATCAAGCTGAAGGCGCTCGTGCGGGTCCAACTTTTCGGGCATAAACATGCTCAGGTCGTCGATAAGATAAACGAAACCGTCCGGCTTGTCTCGGGCGCAGTCCATCCCCATTGTGCGGAACGTGAATGGACTCCGCGCTACAACTTGATATCGCTGTACGTTGAAGGGACCGGCGAAGAGCGATTTCTGAAGGTCAAGATTTTCTTGCGCGTCTGGAGCAAAGCCCATCAGAAATTCGTCGCTGACGCGACTTTGTCGGAGTCGCTGGACGGCGCGCTGGAGTACAACCTCAAGCTCAGGGCCTGGAGGGCGCCTGCGGCGCCCTTCACGCACCCGACCGCCGTGGCGGCCACCCCGAATGCTTTTGCTGTTCCTGCTCCCATGCAGGCTGCGATTACCGACCCGAGGACGTTGACCTACCGGCTTATGTCCCTCTCGTTGGTCAAGATCATGGAGGTGGCCGAGAAAATGGGGCTTCTCGAAGGACGAGATCTCGGCTCCACCGACTACAGATTTTTTTCGGATGCAGTCAAACTGCTCGAGAAAGACGCACGGCTGGCTGAATGCTGGGACGCAATCAATGAGATTGAAGGCAGCAACGAGCCGAATCCGTATCGGCCCCAAGCCGACCTGAGGAGCGTAAATGCATAACGATTTCGCCGACTGGTACCGTGCCGTAAGCCTGGAACCGCAGGATGAGGTGCTGAAGAAAAGATGGGCGGCGGTGGAGAAGTTGTTCTCGACCATCGATAAACCGCGCGGATTGGATGTCGCGAGACTCTTCCTCGGCCTCCAGCCGAAGGCCGCTGACTTTGCCGCTTGGTTCGCCGATCCGTTCAAGACCGAGGACGCGGGATTTCCCATGAAAGGGAATTCGGCGGAGCTTCGGGTTCTTGCGGGCGCAGTCTGCATCGGCGGAATGGACAGCAGCGATCAAGATCTTGATATTTCGATTGCCATTGCGTTGGCTCTTGTTGCCGGGAGCTACATGGGCAAGCGTCGCGGGCTCGTGCTCAAAGACGTCATCACTGCTGCACGCGAGTTCCTATCGCAACAGAGCTTGCGCACACGCGCGAAATCTAGCAATGACCGGGTCGCCGGCTTGGTCAAAGCCATAGGGGCCGTCAAGCTGAAGTGCAAAGGCGCGAACACGATTGGATTCATGGAGCAGGAGTTTGGCGCATTCGCCGATAATATCGGCGATACGGTCGGGGCTCTCACGAAGGCGAACACTATCCTCCAAGAGGAGACCAACATCCTATGGTGGCTGCTCGGCGGACACTCTCACGACTTAAGGAAGCCCTTCGGCGCCTTGGACGCTGGCTGCGTCGCCATCGTAGCTCCGAAGGAGTTGGCCGACCGAGTCCTCATCCTGCCTGGGCCGCGAGCGATACAAGCGTTTCTTGCTCAGGCTCTCCAGCAGTCTGACAGACCTCGCGAGTTGTCTCTGGCCGAGGCGATCGAGAAGACTCCGAAGGCCTGGCGTGAAGCGCGTTTTGGAGCTGCCGGGAATCTTGATGAGGTTCTCGACCTTTGCCCCTCGCTGCTCATGATGAAAAAATCGCTCGACGGCTCGAAACGGGATACGTGGTCAGCCCAAGCCGCAAAGGCCTCGGCGATCAATGTCAAAGACAAGTTGGCCCCCGTTGAAATGTCCATCCAGGTGTTCACGGAGAATCTCCTGTTGCGCGCGCTTGGCGACGCTTAATGGCGGAGGAAGCGACTGTCGCAGCGGCTTCGGCCCCTCCTCAAACGGCTGTGCTTGATGACGGTGTCGAACTGCATACCGGCGAAGAGTTGACGCCTTCTACCGCCCGCGAAATCTCAGCGGCCGGGACAGCTCGAGTCATCGTTCTGGCGGGTCCGTCTGATGCCGGAAAAACGAGCCTGCTGGTCGCTCTTTTTGAGAAATTTTGTCGCGGGCCATTCGCGGGGTTCCGGTTTGCTCGTTCGAAGACGTGTTCCGCGCTCGAAAGACGTTGTCATTGGCTTAGGACCGCATCCGGCCGGACCCGCGCGGACATCGAGCGGACTAAGGTCGGCGACGTGCAAATGCTTCTTCATCTCGGTATTCAGCGCTTAGATGATGGAACCACGACCGACCTGCTTATCCCGGATATCGCCGGCGAGGAGTTCAAAGGGGCGACGGAAACGTCCGACGATTGTCGTAGGCTCACGATGGTCAGGCGCGCCGATCATTTTGTTCTATGCCTCGATGGAAAAAAGCTCGTCGATCTACAAGAGAGGCATGCCGTGATCGCTGATGGGCGCTCAATCTTGCGCGCGTTCGTTGAGGACGGCATGCTTGGACTGTTTTCCACCGTCACGGTCCTTTTCACGAAGGCTGACCTATTCGAAAACGATCCCGAAGTTGAGAGACTGCGCGTCGGCATTGAAACGGATTATCGCGCGGCGTTCTTGGGGAAATTCGCAGGAATGCATTTCCGCGCATCGATTGCCGTCCCCTTGGAAAAGGCCGCGGGGCTTGAAGAGCTCTTGGCGCAGTGGACCGCCGAGTCCGCCCAAGATGCGCGTGTGCCTGAATCGAACAATGGAGTCCCTGCAGCGGCCCGAGACATTGAGCAGTTTTCTTGGAAGCGCGAGGTGCGCCTCTAATGACCGGCACCAATTTGATGATTGGTCTCCCCGAAGCCGGGAAGACGACATTCTTGGCGGCACTTTGGCACGTCGTCGACAGCAATGAAGTGCCTGGGTCGCTCGTGCTCGACAAATTCCATTCCGATCGGGAGTATGTTCAGCGGTTGCGAGACGCCTGGATTAAATTTCTGACCGTCGACCGAACGCTTGGGGGATCGATCTCTTCCGTTTCGATGAGTCTGCGGGAGCGCAACGGCAGCGAATCCCAAGAATTGGTCTTCCCGGATGTCTCGGGGGAAGCGTTCACCGGGCAATTGATAGAGCGCTCTATGCGCCGCGACTTCGCAGAACTCGTCCAATCCGCACAAGGAGTGCTTCTTTTCGTCGCTCCGAGAGCCATTCGTCCAGGTCTGCGGATAGATGAAGTGGACAAGGTCCTTGGTGCGACGAAAACCGACGGTCAAAGCTCCGCGGAGCCCGCGCCGGTTCCGTGGGACGCATCGTTGGTCCCCACCCAGGTGCAGCTCGTCGAGCTCCTCCAGTTCATTGACACGGTCAGCGGCGGCGCGGAATACCGACTCGGCGTCGTAATCTCGGCCTGGGACCAGGCGATGCGCTTCAAGAAGAATCCGGCCGAGTGGCTCGCCAGCGAATTGCCCCTTCTGGCGCAGTATCTTGAAGCGAACGATATTCGCCATCCGCACAAGGTGTTCGGCATTAGCGCGCAAGGCGGCTCTCTAGAAAAGGATCTGGCGAGCCTTACTAAACACCATAAGCAGTCCGAAAGGATTATCGTGGACTGCGGCGATGGCAAAGCGACCAATGACATTACGATGCCCATTCGCTGGATCTCTTCCCCATAATGAAACGAATACAAGTCGAGCAGCAATTGCACGGGTACTCCGAAGGGCATAAGCTCTTGGCAGGGTCGCTGGAACTTCCTCCCGACGCGCGCAGAACGACGCTACTAATGAGCGATATGTCCGGCCCCACAATGGTGCCGGGATTCGATTCCTATTTGACGGCTTACCCGCTTTCTTCGGCCGGTCTTTATGCCGTAGCGCGGACTTGGTATGCCCCCGAAATGGCGCGACCTGGATGCGTCTGGACCCACACGCTTCTATTTCGATTGCAGGACCTTGAAAAGATTTCCGAAGCATCACGAATCATGTCCGCGCTTCATCGTCCCGATCCCAAAGGCGGACTCGATAGCTATAAGCGCCCGGTCGCTATTGTAACGGAGCCGTCCGAGAACTCACAATTAACGCTAGCAGCCGGACAGCTCAATCAAGTGGTTCGCGCGCTATATTCCAACGGCACTCAGCCAGTAGTCATATTGGCCCGCGAACCGCAGCCTTTCGAGGATGCCGCTCTCGGAATATGGCTGCAGCAATGGCCTGAATTTAGAAAACGATTCACGTTCTGTTCCGGAGCTATCGGCGCGAGAAAGCTGAACGGAAACTATTTTGATCTTCAGGTTTCCCCCCATGGTTCGTTGCGTCAGTTGAAGCGTGAGATGCCTGAAATGGTCGTTGTCGATTCCGCTGTAAGCTTAGAGGTTTCCTCCAACGCGCCTGATTGGGCCAATACCATTACCTATGATCTTTTAGGTCAAGAGCGCGGCGGACTGCGTTCTTTTGTCAGCGAAGTCGCCCCGCTCATTGACGCTGACCGACAGAGTTTTCGTCATCTCGTTGAACTTCATTCCATGCGCCATGACAGCATTAATGGAAAAAGGAGCTTGCCTCAACTGATCGCGCAGATCGTTGAGCGATCTCGGACATCCGAAGACGCAACCTTGCTCCCTTTCATTATCGAAAACGTTCGCGTTCTTCACGGAATGCGATTCCCCGAGGCGACAAAGAGCTCGATTCTATTAACGCTTGGCAGAATCCGTGAAACCCTCCCGGTTCCTTTGGAAAAATATATTCCTGCGATAGTTAAGTCACTGCGGAAAGACAACGCGCAAGCCTCCCTCCATTTGGCGTCGGATTTAGCCTCTGGCGAACTAAACGGATTCGGAGAAGCGGTCCTCGCGGAAATTATTGATACTGCCCAGCCAACCGAGATCGATTCACTTCTTCCCAATAATAGACAGCTCCTCTACGGGATGGTCCGACGGCGGCCGATGCTCGCTGCTTCAACCGAGATTTGGCTGGCGCTCAAATCCGCCCATGGTGAGCTCATTGACGCCGTCGTAGCTTCCCGTCCGTCTGAGGCGACGTTGCGCGGAATTATGTCTGCGATGATCGACGCAAATGTGGATTCAAGAAGTGTGCGCATTATCGATATTGCCCCTGCCGTCGCGGTCGACGCCGTTCTTAACCGGCTTTGCCTTAGTGGAAAATCTGTAGAGACAATGAGCTCGGCTTGGCGGCGCGCGCTGGAGTATCATCCAGACGCGACGCTGGGTTGGCTGAATCGACATGCCGACGCGCCTCTCGCCTCAGTAGCCGGCGCCCTTCTTCATGTTGATTCCAATTCGAGGGCGGTCTCAGCCCTTTCCGCGGAGATGTGGCTTGGCATCAGCGCGCGCGTATCCAATGAGGCCGGCAGCAGCGGTTTCCTCAGTTTGCGGGCCTTCCTCGTAAGCGTTGCTTTCGATTCTAATTCGCCCGAGGTTATTCCGCTCGTAGAGCAGAATTTCCTCGCGCTTCATGCGGCACTCGCGGAAGATCGGCTCGATCCCCACTCCTGGGATACGCTTGAGCGTCATTTACCGATGGTACGCAAGTGGTGGTCCTGGGATCGCTGCGAAAGGCTGCGTCGCGGCGTAGTCGAATTCCTCGCCCGGAACAGTGGGTCCCTTAAATCAATACTGCGCGATGCCGACGTTAGAACCATTCGGTTTATTGCCGAGTCTTGCCGCGCAACCGACGAGGGCCGTCAACTTCTAAACCGAGTGCTGCTTTCAGATAACGCGGACGATCTTCCGCAGTCCGTTCGTTCCGCGTTGCGCGCTGACGATTAAGGGCCTGGCACGGGGTGGCCAAGTCTGAGAAGTTGACCAGAAAAGTGACCACTTTTCGGCAAAACCGGGCAAAGCTTGACAACGCTTCGCAAGACGCATCGGTTGGGATTTAGGCCGACTTCTCGTCGAGAAATCGATTGTCAGAGGGAGAACCGGCTCAAACTCAGGGGAGGACGGAAAACCGAGACTTGGATTAGCCAACCGTCGGTTTCAGACGCTCTCCCACCTCTCCAGAAATTGGATAGATGAGTTGAACTCTCCGTTGAATGCGACCCCGGACTACCGACAGCTGCGTGGCGATTACTCTATCGCATCCTTAATGGCCGACGCGAGCTTCACGGCATCTTCCTTGTGCTTGCCCGATAGAGCCGTGACCCGTCTCATGACGATCGGCAATTGCTTCTGCGCTTTTTTTGCTAGTTCAGAAGCCTCCGGCACCGACCTGACCATAGGTATCATTTGAACCTTGCGAAGCCATCCAAGTGTGTCGCTGACTGCTTGATTGACGACGGGATCTAATGTTTCGTCAACTTCGTTTTCTAAGACCTCGATCACTCTTGCCAATTTATCCTGCCTAGAGTCTGCGGGGGTCACGGGTTTATTCTTCTTCAAAAAGAATGGGAATTTTGCCATAAATGTTCCCCCTATCTAGGAATCCGAATTGAGTATCTTCCGGAATTCCGGATCGTTGCTGATTGCCTCTTTGCTTGATTCGATCACTTTTTCTTGAATGTCCTGCTTCTGTCTCGCCGCTTCGGCTTCGGGGTAAACGCCATCCTTTATCCTCTGCAACATGACTTCGCCCATCATCCCCGCGACTATCCCATACGCCACTAGCCGAAAAAACTGAAACGGAGTAAGCGCCGACTGTACCTCGATCGGGATAATCAAAACGCTGCAGATGCTGGCAATTACCCCTAAAAGGACAGTGCCAAGTGGAGGAAGGCTTTTTCCATCACCTGGAACGGTGGCTGCGCGAATTATATGTCGCGCGCAGCCGCCGAGCGCTCCTCCCAGAATGAGAGCCAATCCGAAGTCCATTTCCCGGATGACAGCCCCTAAATATCCGAAGACTTCCCTCACGCTATTAGTGTACGCCGCGACGTCGGGAAGCGCAATCCCCGGACCACTCTGGATTCGTCATGCGATGGTTCTCAGAACTTCGCCGATGAGTTTTGCCCCCGTCGAGACCCGCGAGGCGAGATATTTCGCTTGTTCGACGCTCTCAGTGTGCCCCTTAATGACGCGGGCAGTTTCGGCACGATGCTCCGACATTCTGCTGGCTAAAGAGCCTAATTCATTTGGATCGAACGAGCTCTTTTTTGCCGCGACTTCGAGAGCCAGCACCTTGTTCTCCAGGCCAACAATATCCTTTCCGATTTGGCTGATCTGGTTATCAAGCGCGTTCATCTTGTCCAGATCGGTTTCAGCGGCGAAGGACTCGCCGAGGGCATCATAGTCCCCCTTCAGGTCGCTAAGCAAGTCTTTTGCCGCCTTGATGAGTTCATTCATGGATCACTCCTTGACTTGCGATGAGAAGGCTTCCAGTTGGCCGATTTTATCGCTCAGGCCGCTCATCTTCGACTGGAATTGATTGGCCGCCCTATCGATCCGGGCGGAAAGCGCCTTCGTTTCCACCAGGCTGTAGACAAACGCCTCAACCGGGCTTCTGGCGTCGGACTGAATGAACTTATCCAGCTCTGCTTGTGCCGCCGACATTGAATGAACCATGTCGCGCACGAATCCCATGGCCACGGTGCATTTGGCCTTTTCGGCCTCGATGTCCGCGCGGATCGCGACGATACTGCTTTGAAGCTGTGTCGTCTCCTCGATCAAGATCTGCATCGCTTTGGCTTCTTTAGTTGCGCCCATCTCGGCGGACGCGGCTTGGATTTTGGTCGCACGGATCTTCGAGTCGGTGAAGTTCTTGTTGATACGCGCCTGAACCGTCTCCCCTTGTTTTTTGAGAGCGGCCTCCATTTCGACAGCCGCTTTAAAGGAGTCGCTGCATCCCTTCGCTAAGTCCTGGGCGGTGATGCTTTGCTCGAATGCAGCGAGCATCGCGGACTGGTCCGCGGATGCCTTCTTGACCTGCGCCGGAACGCGGGTACACCCAATAAGGGTCATCGAAATGGTCCCGATCAATATCGTCCGAAGCGCACTTTTTCTCATCGAAGTTCTCCCCATCTCTCAAAACCGCGCGGAAAGCGTGAAGCGGTGGGTGCTGCCGAGCTCGCCGGTGGCCTGGGCGGCGTAGTCGAGGCCGAAGCCGTCCTTTCTGAGCCCCAGGCCCAAGGTCAGGCCGCGGGCCGCGTCGAAGCCCGAGCCCCCTATGGCCGAGCTCTTGCTCGTGTAGCCCAGGCGCAGGAATACTCCCTCGCGCGCCTTGAGCTCGCCGCCGGCGCCGCCCTCGGTGCCCGCGCCCCGGGGGCCGTTCTGGAGTTCCGCCGCCAGAGCATGCCCGCCCGCGAACCGGTACGCCGCGCCGAACGCCGCGCGCAAGGGTAAATCGTTGCGTTGCTGATCGTATTTGAGACCCGGCCCGATGTTGCGCAGGGCCGCCCCGAGAACGACCTTGCCGCTTCCGGCCGGTATCTCTCGCCGCAGGCCCGCGTCCACGGCGAGGCCTTGCGCCTCGGTGGAGGCGATATGGCTGCGCAGATACTTGACGCTCACGCCCGCGTCGACGAGATCGGTCTTGCGGGCCACGGCGAAGGCCAGCGCCGCGTCGGAGGCGTCGTAGCCGCTCGTGGGGCGGCCCGCGGCGTCGCGCCCGGCGATCGTGCCCTGGTTCAGGTAGGTGAGCGCCCCCGCCAGGACCGCCTGGCTCGTCGGGTGGGCGTAGACGAGGAAGTCGTGGCGCGTGGAGTTGCCGAGCTCGGAGTGGCTGGCGGCGACCTCGCGCTTCTCGAGGCGCGCCAGGCCCGCCGGATTCCAGTAGACGGAGTGGGCGTCGTCAGCCAAGGCCGTGTAGGCTCCGCCCATGCCCAGGCCCCGGGCGCCGACGCCGATGTCGAGGTACGACGCGGTTTCCGCGCCCCGGGCCGCGCCCGAGAGCAGGATGAGGACGACGGGAAGCAGGAGCCTCACTTGATTACCCCCACCTTGCCCTTCTTGACGATCGGCGACGACCCGGCCCGGCTGGCCTTGATCACGTAGTTGTACACGCCGCTGCCGACGCCGGAGACGCCCCAGACGTGGTCGTAGGTGTTCTGCGCGCCCTTGCCGTTGAGGTCGTCGATCGCCCCACGGAAGGTGAAGTCCGTCGAGGAGTGCACGCGCCGGCCCGACAGGTCATAGACGCGCAGCTCGATCGTGTCGGCCAAGCCGGGCTGTATGCGGAAGGTCACCGCGCCGCCGCGCGACGGGTTCGGGAAGGCGTACTGGTCCCGGAAGTAGAACTCGTCCTGCGCCGCCGTCTGCGGAGCCAAGCCGCCCATGGGCTGATAGATCGAGAAGTGCGCGGTCTGCGCGCGGACGACGCGCCGGGTCCGGTCGACCACGCTCGGCAGCTCCTCCCAGGCGCGGCGCAGGGGGTTGTAGTAATGCACGGCGAGCAGGCTCTCGTCGCCGGCCAAGGCCGGGTCGTAGGGCAGCTCGATGGTCACCGGCGTCTTAAAGAGCGTGCCCGCGGGGCCGAACTCGATGGCCTCGCCCGCCGCGCGCTTCTTGCCCTCGCCGGCCGCCTCGGTGCGCAGGCCGTCGGGGCGCAGGCGTTTGAGGGTGATCTCGGTGTCCTCCTCGAGCGCGTTCGCGGGCACCTCGACGGCGGCCTTGGAGGCTGTCTCGACGCGCCCGCCCTCGTCGACGGGCAGGTTCAGGCCGCCCTCGAAGTTGACGTCGGGCTGGGCCGCGAGCGAGACCGGCTCGGAGAAGCCGAAGGACGCCCCGCCGTAGCCCGTGCCGACCGTGAAGGAGGCGGGCTCGCTCTCGATGCTCCCGCCCGCGGGCGAGCGCCGGACCACCAGCGGGTAGTCGCCGTTGGAGAAGGCCGCGGTGACCGTCCAGCGGATGGTCGAGTCGTTCCAGACCGACACCGTCACCGTGCTGCCGCCGACCAGGAGCTGGGTCGCCGTGCCGCCGTACGGCCCGAAGCCGTGGCCGGTCAGGCTGACCACGGTGCCCGCGGGGCCGTAGCCGGGAGTGACCGTGCTGATCTCGGGGCGCAAGACCTCGAAGTCCTGGACCGCGCTGCTCGACACCCCCGCGCCCACGGCGCGCTCGACGACGAGCGCGGCGGTCCCGGTCGAAACGGCGCCCGGCACAGTGCCGACGATCTTCACGTCGTTCCACAGCGACACCGCGGCGACCACGCCGTTGAACTTGACCCGCGTGTTGGCCCCGCCGTAGACGCCGAAGCTCGTCCCATTGAGCGTGAACGGCGCGCCGATCGGCGCCGAGGAAGGCACCATCGACGCGACCAGCGGCGTCGTCACCAGGAAGTACGTCGTGGCGCTCGACTGCACGCCCGTCCCAGACTTGCGCTCGAGCCACAGCGGCTGGCTGCCCGCCGCGAGATTGGGCACGGTCCCCGTGATGGTCGTGTCGTTCCACACCGACACGGCCACGGTCGCGCCTCCCAGGAGCAGGCTAGTGTTGGTCCCCGCGAAAGGCCCGAAATGCTCTCCGGTGATCGTGAAAGGCACCCCGATCGGCCCGGAGGAGGGCGTCAAAGTCCCGACGGCCAGGTCCGTGACCGTGAAGGATGAGGGCTCGCTGAACGTGACGTCCGTGCCCTGCTGGCGCTCGATGACGACGGCGTGCGCGCCCGTCGACAGGGCCGGCAAGGTGCCCGAGATCGTCGTGTCGTTCCACACCGACACCGCCGCCGTGCTGACGCCGAAGCGAACGCGCGAATTCGCTCCCAGGAAAACGCCGAACTGGCTTCCCTTGATCGTGAAGGGAATCCCGATGGGCCCGGTGGAGGGATTGATCGAGGCGATGCTCATGCCCGTTACCTCGAAGTAAGTCGTGTTCGAGGTCGACAGGCCGCCATCGGCGTTGCGGCGCACGGCCGTGAGTTCCTTGACGCCCGTCGTCAGGCCCCCGGGAACGGTCGCGGTGATGGTCGAATCGTTCCAGACCGAGATCGGCGTGGTCGCCCCCCCGAGCAGAAGGAAGGTGTTCTCCCCCGCGAAAGGGCCGAAGCCCGCGCCCGACAAAGTGAAGACCGTGCCGATGGGGCCCGAGGAGGGCGTCACCGAGGCGATCTCGGGCGAGATCACGGTGAAGGTAAAGGCGTTGCTGACCGACACGTCCTCTCCCTGCTGGCGTTCGACGGTCACGGCGTAGGCGCCCGTCGCCAAGGTCGGCACCGTGCCCGAGATCGTCGTATTGTTCCACACCGACACCGCCGCCGTGCTGACGCCGAAGCGCACGCGTGAGTTGGCCCCGAGGAAAACGCCGAACTCGCTTCCGTTGATCGTGAAGGGTATCCCGATGGCGCCGGTGGAAGGCGACACCGAGGCGATGCTCAGGGCCGTCACTTCGAAGTAGGCCGTGTTCGAGACCGACAGGCCGCCGTCCGCGTTGCGGCGCACGGCGACGAGCTCATGGACGCCCTGCGTCAGCGACCCCGGCACCGTGGCCGTGATCGTCGTGTCGTTCCAAACAGTGATCGGCGTGGTCGCCCCCCCGAGCAGAAGGAAGGTATTCGCCCCCGCGAAAGGGCCGAAGCCCGTTCCCGACAGCGTGAAGACCGTGCCGATGGGCCCCGAGGAGGGCGCCACCGAGGCGATCTCGGGTGAAATCACGGTGAAGGTGGAGGCGTTGCTGACCGACACGTCCGCCCCCTGCTGGCGCTCCACGGTCACCGCGTAGGCGCCGGTCGCCAAGGTCGGGATCGTGCCCGAGATCGAGCCGTCGGTCCAGACCGAGACCGCCGCCGTGCTGACGCCGAACATGACCCGGGAGTTCGCGCCCAAATACGAGCCGAAGCCCGTGCCCGTAACGGTGAACGGTATGCCGATGGCGCCGGTGGAAGGCGATATCGCCTCGATCCAGAGCCCGACGACCGTGAACGGGACCGAGGCGGAGCGCGCGCTGAACCCGTCGGCCGTGCGCCGCTCGACGACCAGCTCATGCTCGCCCGGCGGCAGGGCGCCGGGCACCGTGCCTACGATCGTCGCGTCGTTCCAGACCGAGACCGGCGTCGTCGCCCCGCCGATCAGCACCTGGGTGTTCGTCCCCAGGTAGTTGCCGAAGGACCAGCCCGTCAGCGCGAATCCGCCCCCGACCGGCGCCGACGACGGGCTTACGGCCGTGACGCTGGGCAAAGTCACCGTAAAGGGCAGGGGCTCGCTGCGCGCCACGAAGCCGTCGGCCGTCTGCCGCTCGACGACCATCGTCGTAGTGCCGTCAGCGACCCCGGGGATCGTGCCCGAGATCGTCGCGTCGTTCCAGACCGAGATCGGGGCGGTCGCTCCGGCGAACAGCACGCGCGAGTTCGTCCCGAGGAAGGTCCCGAAGCCGGGACCGGTCAAGGTGAACGGCAGGCCTATGGGCCCCGTGGCGACGGACAGCGTGGGGACCAGCGGCGTGACCGTATACGTCCCCGCCGCACTGATGGTCAAGGTCGAGCCCCACAGCCGCTCGAGCATGACCGCGTGAGCTCCCGTCGAGAGCCCGGGAACCGTTCCCACGATCGAGGCGTCGTTCCACACCGACACCGGCGACGTGCTGGGCCCGAATCTGACTTGCGTGTTGGCCCCCCCGTACGTCCCGAAGCCGAAGCCGGCCATCGAGTAGGCGATGCCGATCGGGCCGCTCGAGGGCGAGAAAACGCCCACGAACGGGCTTTCGGCCGCGGACAGCGCCGCCGAGGAGATCTCCGACGCGTTGCCGGCGACGTCGGTCGCCGAGAAGTAGACCGTATGAGCGCCGGCCGCCAAGGTGAAGGGGGCCGTATACGTCACGTTCGGCGTCGTCGCGTCCACCGCATAGAGGATCTGCGCCACGCCCGAGGCGGGAGAGGACGACGACGGATCCACCGCGTGCAGCGAGATCAAGGAGTGCGTGCCGATCGTCACCAGGCCGCCCGCGGAGAAGTACGCCGGCGTCGAGAAGGACAACGTGACGACCGGCGCGTCGAAGTCGGTCTGCGCGGGGGCCGTCGAAATCTGGAAGCCGCCGTCGAGCCTCGCGCTCTTCCCGTCCGTCCGGCGCACGACCACGTCCCAGTAGCCGGTGGCGGCGCCGGACAGGACGAGCGTCCCCGTCAGGTGCTGAGAGTCCGCCGCCGCCTCCCCCGTCGCCGCGATCACCGCCGCCGGCTCGCCCAGCAGTTCGGCGGTGTTAAGCCTCGTCCCGCCGACGCTGGCCAGGCCCCCCGCCACGAGAACCCGCCCATCGTCGAGCACGGCGCCGCGCAGCCAGGTCCTCGGCGCGGTCAACGCCGGACCGGGGCGCCAGACGCCGGCCGCGGCGTCGTAGAACTCGGTGGACGCCAGCGCCGTCGAGTTCTCGCCGCCGATCACCAGGGCCGTCCCGTCGACTCTCGCCATCGCATGGACGTAGCGAGCGGTGCCCAGCGGGGCCGCCGCCGTCAACGCGTTCGTCGCGGGGTCGTAGAGGTCCGTCGTCCCGCCCGGATCGCCCGCGATCACGACCTTGCCGTTGGACAGCCTCACAGCCTGCAGATAGTAGCCGGACGCCTGCAGGGCCCCGGTCGCGGTCGTCCAGGCGTTCGCCGCCGGGTCGTAGACCTCGCCCGTCAGGTTCCCGCCGAAGCCGCCCGCGACCAGTATCTTCCCGCCGCTCAGCGTCGCCATGGCCGCGCCGGAGTGGCCGACGCTCATCGACGCCGCCGGCGTCCAGGTATTGGCGACGGGGTCATAGATCTCTGTGCTGCTAAGGTACCCCGGCCCGTTCGTGCCGCCCGCCGCCAGGATGCGCCCGTCGGCCATCAACGTCATGTGATGCCACGCCCTGACGGCGTTCATGGACGCGGCCGCCGTCCAGACGCCGAGCGCCGGGTCGTAGATCTCGGCCGAGTTGACGGGCGCTCCGCTCGCGTAGCCGCCCGAGACCAGCACGCGCCCATCGGCGAGCGCTACTGCCGCATGCTGATCGCGGCCTTGGTTCAGCGCCGGGGCCGCGGTCCAAGCGCCCGTCGCCGGGTTATAGACATCCGCGGCGGTCGGGCCGCCCACCCCTCCCGCCAGCAGCACGCGGCCGTCGCCCAGTTTGGTCAAGGTGCCGAGGTAGCGCCCCTGAGCGAAGGATCCCGCCGCCGCCCAGGTCCCGTTCAGGGCGTCGGAGCGCTCGAGCGTCAGCGCCGTCGCGGCGTCGAAGCCGGTTCCCGTGAGCGCCGCCTGGACGGTTTGGCCCGTCGCCGCGGACTCGGGCGTGATCGAGGCCAAGGTCAGCGGCCCCAACGTCACCGTCAGGCTCGCGAAGCCCGTGATCGCGCCCGACGAAGCGATGACGCGCGCCGCGCCCCCGCCCACCCCGGTCGCCAGGCCCGAGGCGTTGACCGTCGCCACCGAAGAGACGTCCGTCGCCCAGGCGACCTCGCCGGTCAAGGTCCGCGTCGAGCCGTCCGCGAAGGTGCCCGCCGCGGCGAACTGAGCCGCGGAGTCCACCTCGATCGATGCCGTCGCCGGCGTCACCGCGATCGAGACCAAGGCCGGCGTGCCGGGCAGGACCTTGAAGCCGCCGGCGAGCCGGCCGATCCGGCCGCCCGACTGGCGCACGACCGCGTCCCAATAGCCCGTCGCCGCTCCCGCCAGGCTCAAGCTTCCGCTCAGGTGTTCCTGATCGGCGACCGCGACGCTCGTCGCGACGATCTGAAGTTCCGGGGCGGTCAGAAGCTCCGACGAGTTCAGCGAGGTCCCTCCGGCCAGGCCGCGCCGTCCCGCGGCCACGAGCACTTTCCCGTCGTCGAGGGTCATCGCCGACGCCAAGGTCCGCGTCCCGGTCAGGCTCGGGCCGGGGCGCCAGGCGTTCGTCGCCGCGTCGTAGACCTCGGTGGCGGCCCAATCCGTAGAGCTGTTCTGGCCGCCGATCACCATGGCCGTGCCGCCGGCCGCGACCATCCCGTGGCTCAGCCGCGCGTAGGCCATCGGCGCCGTCGGCGTCCAGGTCCCGGAGGCCGGGTCGTACGTCTCCGCCGTGGCCGTGATGCCCGAGTCGCTTCCGCCTCCCGAGACCAGCACCTTCCCGCCGGGGAGGGTCGTCGTCATGTGCTCCTGGCGGGCCACGGCCATGGAGCCCGTCGCCGTCCAGGCGTTCGTCGCGGGGTCGTAGATCGCGGCCGAGGCGTGGTTGGATGAAAGGTCGCGGCCGCCCGCGATGAGGACCTTGCCGTCGGCGAGCACCGCCGTTCCCGGGAAGAGCCGCGCCGCGCTCATCGAGGCGGCGGGCGACCAGGAGTTCGAGGCGGGGTCGTAGAGCTCGGCGCTGGTCAGCATGTTCGAGCCGTCGTAGCCGCCGACGGCGAGGACCCGGCCGTCCGGGAGGCGCTCGGTCCTGTGCCCCTTCCTCACGTTCGCCATCGGGGCGGCGGCGGCCCAGGCTCCCGTCGCGGGATCGTAGATCTCGGCCGTTCCCACGACGCCGCCCGCCGGCCCTTGGCCGCCGGTCACGAGCACGCGGCCGTCGGCGAGCGGGACGGCGGCGTGCTGGAAGCGCCCTACGTTCATCGGGGCGGCGGCCGTCCAGGCGCCGGTCGCGGGGTCGTAGACGTCGGCGTGGGGAAGGCCGACGCTCTGGCCCTCGATCATGCC
Organism: Elusimicrobiota bacterium; assembly: GCA_030696455.1. GTDB lineage: Bacteria > Elusimicrobiota > Elusimicrobia > UBA1565 > UBA9628 > GWA2-66-18. The sequence continues at coordinate 3,320 of JAUYSH010000107.1, read as the reverse complement.
GCCGGCGAGGAGCGCCCGGCCGTCGGGCAGCCGCGTGAGCGCGCTGAAATGCCTGCCCTGCCCGAAAGAGCCGGTCGCCGTCCAGGTCCCCTGCGCGATGGTGGTCCGCTCGAGCGACAGCGCGGCCGAGGCGTCGAAGCCCGTGCCGACGAGGGCCGCCGAGACGCTCGTCCCCTCCTCCGCCGACGAGGGCGCGATCGAGGCCACGGTCAGCGGCGGGAACGTCACCGTCAGGGCCGCGTAGCCCGTGATCGCGCCCGAGGACGCGATGACCTGCGCCGCTCCGCCGCCCACGCCCGTCGCGAGGCCGGCGTTCACCGTCGCGACCGACGAGACGTCCGTAGACCAGACGACCTCGGCCGTCATCGTCCTCGTCGAGCCGTCCGTGAACGTGCCGGCCGCCGCGAACTGGAGCGCCGTCCCCGCCTCGATGGACGCCGTCGCCGGCGTCACTTCGATCGACGCCAAGACCGGCGTCGCGGGCAGGGAGAACACGGCGTAGAGCGACGCGCCGGAAAGATAACCGGAGACGCGCGCCGAGGACGGTTCCAACAGCTCGAGCGTCTGCCCCGCGATCGGCGAGGTGCTCCACTGCGGGTCGTCGTAGCGGTAGATCGCGATCGTATGGGTGTCAATGGAGGCCGGGTCGAAGGTGAAGCTCAGCAGCGCGGGCGGATCGAAGACGACCGGGCTCGGCTGCAGTTCATACAGGGAAGGCATCATCAAGATCAGGCCTTGGCCGGTCGCGGCGGCGTAGGCCGCGGCGACGGAGACGGAGGAGACCGCGGTGACCGTCGCGTCGGCTCGCGAGGACGCGAGGCTCGCCGCGCCGTCGGCGCTCACGGCGAGGAAATAGGTGGCGTTGACCGTCAGGCTCGCCTGGCCCACGAGGGCGCCGGACGAGGCGAGCACGACCGCCGATCCCTCGCCCTCGCCCGTCGCCAGGCCGGAGGCGCTGATCGTCGCCACCGACGAAACGTCGGTCGTCCAGAGGACCTCGCCGGTCAACGCGCGGGTCGAGCCGTTCGTGAACGTTCCCGCCGCCTCGAACTGAAGAGAGGAGCCGGCCGAGATCGACGCCGAGCCGGGCGTCACCGCGACCGAGACCAAGGCCGGGGCGGTGACGGTCAAGACCGCCTGGGCGGTGGCGGCGCCCGACGAGGCGAGCACGAGCGCCGTGCCTTCATCTACGCCGATCGCCAGACCCGAGGCATCGACCGTCGCCACCGACGAAACGTCCGTCGACCAGGCGACTTCGCCCGTCAGGGTCCGCGTCGAGCCGTCCGTGAACGTCCCGGCCGCGGCGAACTGGGCGGTCAGGCCGGCGGCGATCGACGCGGAGGGCGGCGTCACCGCGATCGAGACCAAAGTCGGAGGGGTCACGATCAGGACCGACTGAGTCGTGATGGCGCCGGAGGAGGCGATGACCAGGGTCGTCCCCTCGCCCGCGGCCGTCGCCAGACCCGAAGTATTGACCGTCGCCACCGATGAGACGTCCGTCGACCAGACGACCTCGCCGGTCAAGGTCCGCGTTGAGCCGTCCGTGAAGGTCCCCGCCGCCTCGAATTGGGCCGTCATCCCGGCCGCGATAGACGTCGCCGAGGGCGTCACTGCGATCGAGACCAAGACCGGGGCGGTGACGGTCAAAGTCGCCTGAGCCGTTATCGCCCCGGAAGACGCGATAACGAAGGCACTGCCCTCGCCCACGCCCGTCGCCAGGCCGCTCACGTCGACCGTCGCCACGGTCGAGAGGTCCGTCGTCCAAGCGACCTCCCCCGTCAGGGTCCGCGTCGAGGCGTCGGTGAAGGTCCCTGTCGCCTCAAATTGGGCCGTCAGACCTGCCGAGATCGACGCCGAGGGCGGCGTCACAGCGATCGAGACCAAGGTTGGCGGGGTTACCGTCAGGACGGCCTGAGCCGTGATCGTTCCGGAGGATGCGATGACGAGTGCAGAACCTTCGCCCACGCCCGTGGCCAGACCCGAGGCGCCCACCGTCGCCACCGATGAGGTGTCCGTCGACCAAGCGAGGTCGCCGGTCATGGTCCGCGTTGAGGCGTCGGTGAACGTCCCCGCCGCCTCGAACTGGGCCGTCAGGCCGGCCGCGATCGACGCCGAGGCCGGAGTCACCGCGATCGAGACCAAGGTCGCCGGGGTCACCGTCAGGACCGCCTGGGCCGTGACAGCTCCGGAAGACGCGATAACGAGGGCCGATCCTTCGCCCACGCCCGTGGCCAGGCCTGAGGCGCTTACCGTCGCCACCGATGAGGCGTCCGTCGACCAGGCGACCTCGCCGGTCAAAGTCCGGGTCGAGGCGTTGGTAAAGGTCCCCATCGCTTCAAATTTAGTCGTCAGTCCCGCTGCGATGGAAGCCGAAGTCGGCGTTACCGTGATAGAGACCAAGGTCGCCGGGGTTACGGTCAGGACCGCCTGGCCCGTGATCGTGCCGGAAGACGCGATGACAAGGGCGGTGCCTTCGCCAATCCCCGTCGCCAGTCCCGCGGCATTGACCGTCGCCACCGATGAGGCGTCCGTCGACCAGGCGACCTCGCCTGTCAGCGTGCGCGTGGAGCCGTCTGTGAATATTCCCGCAGCCTCGAATTGGGCCGTCAGGCCAGCCGCAATCGACGCGGAGGGCGGCGCCACCTCGATCGAGACCAAAGTCGCCGGGGTCACGGTCAGGACTGCCTGAGCCGTCACAGAGCCGGAAGAAGCAATGACGAGGGCTGTCCCCTCGCCCACTCCCGTGGCCAAGCCCGCGGCGTTCACCGTCGCCACTGAGGAAACATCCGTCGACCAGGCGACTTCGCCCGTCAAAGTACGCGTCGAACTGTCCGTGAACGTTCCCGCGGCCTCGAATTGGGCCGTCAGGCCGGCCGCGATTGACGCGGAGGGCGGCATCACCTCAATAGAAACCAACGTCGCCGGGGTCACGGTCAGGACCGCTTGGGCTATGATCGTTCCGGAAGACGCGATAACGAGGGCAGAACCTTCGCCCACGCCCGTCGCCAGGCCTGAGACGCTAACCGTCGCTACCGATGAGGCATCCGTCGACCAGGCGACCTCGCCGGTCAGCGTGCGCGTGGAGCCGTCTGTGAAGCTTCCCGTCGCTTCGAATTGAGCCGTCAGTCCCGCTGCGATTGAAGCCGAAGGCGGCGCTACCGCGATCGAGACCAAGGTCGCCGGGGTCACGGTTAGGACCGCCTGAGCCGTGATCGTGCCGGAAGACGCGATGACGAGGGCAGAACCTTCGCCCAATCCGGTTGCCAGGCCAGCGGCATTGACCGTCGCCACCGATGAGGCGTCTGTCGACCAGGCAACCT
>JAUYSH010000088.1 GCA_030696455.1 Elusimicrobiota bacterium | reverse complement strand
CTTCGACCCGTTCGGGTTCATAATTTTCTGCGGATTCGGCATCTACGCCGGCATGACCTTGCCGGGCTGGCTTCTGCTCAACATCCGCTTCCGCCGCGGCCAGAAGTGCGAAGCGCATCTCATGGACGCGATGATCCTGATGTCGAACGGCCTCAAGTCGGGCATCGACCTCATCGGCTGCCTTGAGATGGTGCAGCGCGACTGTCTGCCGCCGATCTCCGAGGAGTTCGGCTTGTGCATCAAGAACTACCAGCTCGGCACCGCGCTCGAGCGCGCGCTCGAGGGCGTCGAGGAGCGCGTGCAGAGCCGCCTGCTGTCCTACATGATCAAGGCCGTCGTCATCCAGCGCAGCGTCGGCGGAAACCTGACCAAAATCTTCGACCGCATCGTCGACAACATCCGCGAGGAGTCCAAGCTGGCGGAGAAGACGGCCGCGATGACGGCCCAGCAGCGCATCCAGGCGATCGTCGTCGGCGTCATGCCCTGGATCATGCTCGTCATCATGTTCTTGTTTCAGCCGCAGCCCATGAAGGAATACTACTTCAGCGGCCTCGGGGTGGCCACGCTCATGTTCTGCACCGTCTGGATCGCCATCGGCATGAAGATCGTCAATAAGCTCGGGGACATCAGCGTTTGATATGACACCCATCGATCCCACGATGCACTACATCCTGCTCGCGGTCGGAGTGCTGGGCTCCGTCGCCGCGTACACGGCGGCCAGCCGCATGTTCGCGCCGCCCGCGGAAGCCGAGGAAGGGGACCTCTCCAAGCTGGCCAAGAAGGAGGTCGGCACGAGCTCCGCGTTCTCGAGCCTGAATCCCCACGGCAGCCTGCTCGAGAAGCTGGATCTGTTCCTGCTCAAGACCTTCCACCTCGACGTCAAGCTCGAGGAGCTGCACATGATGATGGGCCGGCCGACGAAGCCGACGCCTCTCGAGATGCTGCACCTCAAGGAGATGCTCGCCGCGGGCATCATCGTCTTCCTCTACGTCATGATGGAGTCGCCCGTCATCGCCATGTTCGGGATCATCGGGTTCTTCATTCCCGACTCCCTGTTCATGGGCAAGATCCGCACGCGCCAGGCCGACATCATGCGCAACTTCCCGACGATGGTCGACCTGATGGCGCTGACCATCGAGGCCGGACTCGACTACATGGCGGCCATCGAGCGCATCCTGAAGAACGTCAAGCAGAGCCAGCGCACCGAGCTCGAGAACGAGCTTCAGAAGATGCTCAACGAGGTCCAGCTCGGCTACACCCGCCGGGACGCCCTGAAGCGGCTCGCCATGCGCACCGGCGTGCCCGAGATACGCTCCTTCGTCGGCCTGATCATCCAATCCGACGAGCTCGGTACGAGCCTCGTCGAGCTGCTGCGGAACTACGCCGCCGACATGCGCTTCCGCCGCCTCAATAAGGCCGAGAAGCTCGCCGCTCAGGCCGCGACCAAGATGCTCATACCGCTTTTCATCTTCATCTTCCCGACCGTGTTCATCATGATGCTCGCGCCGATGATGAAGAGCCTCGTCCAGGGAGGCTTGGGCTTCTAATGGGGACCAAGGCCCTCGTCGTCCTGGCCGTGCTGGCCGCCTCCGGCGGCCTGGGCGACGCGCGCGCCGCGGAGACCCGGCGCGACACCGAGGGGCTGTTCCTCGACATGTCGAAGCTCAACCTGGGGACCATTTCCTCCGAGGACGACAAAAAGAAGTACATCTACACGATCCAGCTCGAGAAATCCCGGGTCACACGCAAGACCCTCAAGAACGTCTACGAGAACGCCTTCGACCTCTATAAGAACGGCCAGTACGAGGCGGCCAACGACCTCACCCGCAAGATCCTTTCGATCGACCCGGGTTATTCGGATGCCTCGATCCTCAATCGCGCGACCATCGACCTGAAGGGTTCGACCAAGCCGCGCGTTTCCGAGAAACGCCTGATTGAGGAGCGCTTCGAGGAAGGCATGGCGCTGTATCGCCAAGGGCGTCTCGTCGAGGCGGCCCAGCGCTGGGAGGAGTGCTCCAAGCTCTCGCCCAGCAACCTGAAATCCCACTACTGGCTCCGCAAGGCGCGCACCGAGATGGCCGAGGAGCACTACCGCAAGGGGCGCCAGGCGTACCGGCAGCACCGTCTGCGCGAAGCTCTCGATCAATGGTATGCCGCGCTCGTGCTCAATCCCCGCTACCCGCGTCTGGCCGTCGAGCTCGCCAAGGTCGAAGCCGAATCGCGCGAGCAGGACGCCAACGAGAAGCTGCAGGCCGCGTTGAACCTGTACAGCCAGGGCCTCGTGCTCGAGTCGCTCAAGATGCTCGACGCGGTGCTCGAGTCCGGCCCCGGGAACGTGAAGGCCCAGAAGCTGCAGGCCGAGATCCGAGCCGAGGTCGCCAACCAGCACGTCGCCGAGGGCCGCCGCTTCTACGAGACGCGCCGGTACGACAAGGCGATCGCCGAGTGGAAGCACGCCGTCGAGTACGGCTACGATCCGAAATCCGCCGACCAGCTCGTCGCCCGCGCGAAAGAGCAGGTCCGCCGCGAGGCGGCCGCCAAGGCCCGCGCCGTCGAGGTCGCAAAGGCGCGCGACGAGGATAAGAAAAAGCAGCGGGAGGAGGAGGCCAAGCTCGCGGAGGAGACGAGGAAGAGAGAGGAGGAGGAGAAAGCGAAGGCCGCCGCCTCCGGCGCGACGCAGCAGCAGCCCGCCGCCGGCGCGCCGCCCGTGGCGAGCGCGGAGAGCAACAAGCAGGCCTCCCAGCAGGCCTACCTCGAGGGCGTCATCTATTATCAGAAGGGCGACTACGAGAAGGCCCGCGACAAGTGGCTGCACGCCAAGCAGCTCGACCCGGGCAACTCGGACGCGATCGCCGGCCTGGAAAAAATCGAAAAGCTTTACGGCGCGGGGCAATAAATGAAGCTTTCCGCGAAATGGTTCCTCTGGTTCACGGGCATCGGCATCTACGTCATGTGCCTGGGCGGGATCTTCTACTACAACCTTTTCAAATGGACGTTCGATGAGAAGCTCAAGCAGGAGTCCATCGACATGGTCCGCCTGTACGCGCCGACCCTCATCGAGGGCCTCTCTCGCAATCAGGGCGTGATCTCGATGCCCGAGTTCGACACGGTGAGCCGGTTCTCGAAGGACGACCGCATCGCCGCGTTGCTGTACCTCAACAAATACGGCGAGGTTCGCTGGTTCAAGGACCCGTCCATGATGACCAAGACCTTCGATGATTTCGTCAAGCAGGTGAGCCTGCCGACGGACGCGATCGAGCAGGCGTGGCTCGCCAAGACCCCGATCGTGCGCGCGGTGCCCAACATGCCGCTGTACGACATCGCGATCCCCCTCGCCCTGCGGGGAGAGGTGCTCGGCATCCTCAACATGCAGATCAGCCGGGAGGGCGTGGTCAAGGTCATCAACAAGGCCATGCACAAGTACGCCGTCGGCGCGGTCGGCGTGCTGCTGCTGCTGGGCATACCTCTTTACTTCTTTCTCCATCACTTCGTCCTGAACCCGATCCTGAACCTGCGCGACGCGATCGAGTCGATCTCGTTCAAGAACCTCGAGCTCAAGTTCCCGGCGCGCAACGACGAGATCGGCGAGCTCGCCGGCGCCATCAACATTTTTCTGTCCAAGGTGAAGGCTGAGATCGCCAACTCCATGGTCAAGGAAAAGCAGCGGGGCCTGGCCGAGACGCGCTGGTGGGAGTCGATCCTGAAGGCGGTCGTATCCAAGAGCCACCGGGCGATCGTCGTCGACGAGGACAACAGCGTTCTCTACACCAACTTCCCCATCACCGGCACGGTGACGACGGACGGGAAGCTCCATCTGCTCGACGTCATCGACAGCCAGCAGCAGGACGTGCTGCGGCTCGTCGGCGTCGCCCTCGACCGGCCCAACCAGGTCGTCGAGGCGGACACGATGTTCAAGTCCGAGCCCTGCCACGTGAAGGCCGTCCATCTCGAGGAGGAGGGAGAGCTGCGGCGCACGCTCATCCTCTTCGAGACCAAGACCGTCGGCGCGCGCATCTAGCGCGAGGCTAGCAATCCGCCGGGCAAGCCCTCACGCCGTCAATCCATTCGCACGGTGGACACTTCGGAGACTCCGGATTTTCACGACGCGGGGGAGCCGAATAAATTGGCGGGGGCGGGGGCGTATACTCCGCCGCGACGTCCCGAATCCACATCACGCTGATCCTGTTATGTTGACGGTTTCGAAACACCTCGATCAGTCTTTTGAACACGAGCTTCTCGCAACCTCCGATGCCGGCCGAGATGCGTTCGGCGGCGCGGTCATCCGCCTCTTTTGAGAAGTAGATCGGCGGGCCGTCGGTGATATCTTTGTCGAGCGGGATATTCCCGCCGGGGATGCACGCGGCCTGGGCCAGGCTCTTCAATCGTGGGAAAACGGAGGAAAACGGAATTTGGGCGACGGCGGGCGCGGCCCGCGGTACCGGGTTGTAAGGCCGGGGGCTGGCTCCCCTGGGGAGGTTCGATCGGCACGGGCGGGGGCGCGAGGCATAGCTGCTGGTCACCGACCCTAATGCAGCCTGGGCCTGACGGCTGGGCGGCCGACGGGGGGGCCTCGTCGATTATTCCCCGCCTCTTTCGAATGCTCCGGATCTCCCGCTGGATGTCCGCCTCCATCAATTCCAGCGCTCGGGTCTCGATGATGCGGGTTTGCATCTGGCTCAACTCATCGGCGGTGTGGCGTTCCATCATAAATTCGCTCTTGAGCTTGTCGTAATAATATTCCCGGACGTGTCCCGACGGGTCGGACATGTCCCATTCGCCAAAGGTGCGCATGACGTGGATTTTGCCGTTTTCGCCGATCTTATGATTTGTTTTATTTTTTCCCCACCGCGCCCAGGCTTCGTGCGCCTTGCCGTCGCTATAGTCCTGCTGTTTGCCCAGAATATCGGAGTTGTAGAATTTATCCGCGTATTCGGCGGCTTGTATCGCCAGATCCTGATTCGAACTTACGATATCGACCTTCGTGCCGGTGCTCTGCGCCAACAGCGCCCACTTGACCAGGGCTACAGAGCGTCCCTCGCGGGACATGCTAAGTATACGGGGGTGCATCCACCCGACGCCTGAGGTATTGGATCTGCCTTTGCGTAGGCCGAAGGTCCTGGACGCGGACGATTAGGTTTGACGGAAGCGCTGGGCCGAGCGGTTGGGGCGCCTCCGGCGTGAGAGTCTGCGGGGTAGGATCCTTACTATAGACTCGCCGTCAGGCAATTCTCGCGTTGGGGAAGGGGTGGGGTTAGGCTGCGGAGTCGGCCGCGATCATGCCTTCGGGAGCCGTCGCCAGGAAGGCGGAGGTGAGCATCGCGGAAAAGGCGAATGACATTAGGCGGTCGTGCGTGGGGTGAAGTCCAGGGTGATCGCAAGTCTCGGAATCGCTCCGTTTACGGCTGGGTGGCCGAAGCTACCTTTGGTTTTTCGTCCAGGAAGGTGTCGGCGATGATCGCCCACGTCGACAGCTCCGCGTGGAGTGTCTTTGCGGCCTCGGGGAGAGGAAGAACTTGGAAGCCTGACCCGTCCGCTGGCTTTTTAACGGCCGTCATAAGCTTGAGATCCTTATCGACACGGCAAATTACTCCTGATTTATCCTCCATGGTTAGGGTCACGATATATCCCTTATTCCCCTCGAGCAGATAGATGCTGTGAGTAACGCCCTGGCTATCTTTAAGAGCACGGCCCAGGAGGATCAGGCTATCGCCTTTTTTGGTCAAGCCGAGAAGGTAAGATACCGTCGGATCGACAGTAAACCGCTTGTTCCGTTCCTCCAGATTCCTGCGGATTTTCTGCAACTGCTCCATGCTGAGAGGTGGGGCCGGCTGGGTGGCGGGAGCATCGACGGCGGCCGAGGCCGGAATGGTCACCGAGGCAGGTTTCGATAGGGACGCCGCTCCAGGAAACCCCGAAACCTGTATTTGGGTGAAAATCGCCTGGATGTTGGGACCAGCACTGGCCGTCATCATGCCTTCGGGAGCCGTCGCCAGGAAGGCGGAGGTGAGCATCGCGGAAAAGGCAAATGACAGCAGGCGCTCGTGCGTGGAGCTAAAGCGCGGGGTCCGTGTTTCGCCGATCTGATTATATTCCATGATGAGAGTTTAACGGCCTTGGATTCGTTTCGCCTGGGACCGCCGGCCCTTTTTTAATTTTTAATGGACCTAGAGAAGCTTAGGTACTTTGGGGCCGGCACACAAAATAGGCCTTGACGGCTAGAGGGGGGCGGATTACACTCAAATTATCTTTATGCGCTGCATGTTCCTTGTCTTCCTGCTGTCGACGCCCGTATTGTCCGGCGCTGGCGAAGTTGTGCCGGCATTTTCAGATGCAGAGGAAGACGCCAGTGCATCGTCTTTCAACCCGGATGACTCTGTCGCCAGGAACGAAGACAAACCGAAACCGGAGTCTCCGGTTGTCAATAACGGATTCGGCGAAGACTCTCCCAATTCCGTCGCCGTCGTTCCGGCTAACGGTTCCAACACGGCCGTTCCGTCTCGAACACCAGCAAACCTCTCCTCCCAAGAGGCGGGGTCCCGAACGAGGGCGGCAGACGCGGATACGCGCCGCGGGCCGTCCGCCGAGGCCGCGGATCTGGCGCCGGCCGCGCTCGGGCGCGCCCCGTCGGAACAAGAAGAGCACGCCTCCGCGGCGGCCCTCGATCAGCGTCAGGCTGGCGCGATCAATAAAGCCAAAAACATCGCGTCAGGAATTCTCAAGTCGCTGGTCGGGACCCCGGGCGAGGCGTCGCCTCCGGGGTCGACGATGTCGGCCGGCATGCTGGCGCCGAGCCTGACGGCGGCTGGGCCGTCCGCGTTGCCGCGCGGGATGCCCGGCCAAGCGCAAGCCCCGGCGCAATTGACGGCAGGCGCGCCTCGGCCGGGCCCCCTTGTTAAAACGGCGGAGGGTCAGGCCCGCATCGGCGATTTCAAGGCCGCGGAGCAGACCGCCAGCCGGCGGCTGGCCGAAGAGCCCAATGACCAATCGGCTTTCAAGTGGCGGGCGTTCGCGCGGCGCGGCCTTGGGCGATTTGAAGGCTCGTCCGACGACGCCCTGCGGGCGCTTGAGCTCATGCCCGCGGATGGGGAAACGCGAGGACTGCTGATCAGGAACTGGGTGGACCTCGGCCGTTCGCAGGAGGCTTTGGCCGAGGCCGACAAGGCTATCAGGGAACGCGGTCCCGACGCCCATATCCTGGCCGCGCGCGCCGACGCGAAGGCCAGCATGGGCGATCAGGCCGGCGGGCTCGTCGACCTGGCGAAGGCCGCCATGCTCAATAAGGCGTTCGAGGAGGAGTTTCAACGCGCGCAGCGCGCGCTCGCGCCGGCGCCGACAGCGGCCCCGCGCACCGGCGTCGCGCGGATGACGACGTGGCTATTGGCGCTCCTGATCCTGGCGGCCTACGTCTGGTCGAAATCGCGCGAGGCGGGGACGAACGCGGCCATGCGCGCGTCGGACCGGCAGACGCCGCAGCCCTCGCTTCTGCCGCGGGGCTATGATTTCATCGGGCTTATCGCGGAGGGCGGCATGGGAGCCGTCTCCAAGGCGCGGGACCGGGCGCTCAACCGCGTCGTGGCGATCAAACGCATGCGCCCCGAGTTGACTCAGAACCCGCGCGAGCTGGCGCGCTTCATTAAGGAAGCCCGCCTCGTAGCGGAGCTCAGGCACGCGAACATCGTCGAGATCTACGCCATCGAGGAGGACGCGGCCGGCGTATTCCTGGTCTTCGAGCACCTGGAAGGACGGACCTTGCACGAGCGCATCGGCGACGGAAAGCTCGACCGGCAAGAGGCCTTGGGCGTGCTCAAGCAGACGGCGCTGGCCGTCGAGCACGCGCACGCGCAGAGGATCGTCCATCGCGATCTGAAGCCCGCCAACATCATGCTGACGGCGCATGGGGTGAAGGTGATGGACTTCGGTATCGCGCGCTCGACCTTGGATCCGCTGTCGACCCAGTCGCGCGTCGAGGTGGCCGGCACGCCCGTCTACATGGCGCCCGAGCAGGAGTACTCCGGCGCCGTGGGACCGGCGGCGGACGTCTACGCCCTGGCCGGCTGCGCGTACGAGATGCTGTCCGGGCGGCCGCCGTTCACCTACGGCGGGATGATGAAGGCGGAGAGGCGCTACATACCCCTGTCCCAGGCCGCGAAGCTTCCGGTTGCGGTGGACGCGGTCATGGACCGCGCCCTGGATCCCAATCCCGGCGGCCGGTGGCAGGGGGCACGGGAATTCTATTCAGCGTTGGAAGCCGCTCTTGCCTGATGGTCTTCCGACCGCGCGCTTTGCGATTGCCGTGCTCGTCTGTTTGGCGGTGCATGCATTCTCGCTCTTTCCGTCCTCGCTGAAGGGCGGGGCTTCCTCCACGAAAGACGCCGCGAACTCTTCCGTGCCGGCGGAGGCGGTGGCGGCGAGCACTCGGCATCTCTCGCTGCATCCCGCCGATGAGAAAGCGTTATCCTTGCGCGCGGACGCGTGGTGGATGCTGGAACGTTTCGAAGAGTCGGCCCGGGATGCGCGCGTCGTCCTGGCGCTGAATCCCTGGAACGAGCACGCGCGAGATACGCTGATCGCCGACTTGGAAAACCTCGAGCGCCGGCGCGAAGTCCTGCCGGAGACCGAGCGAAGAACCGCTCTGCGAAGCTTGGCCTCGCGCCTTGCCGCGGATATCGAGAAAGGCCGCTACGATGCCGCGGAAGTTCGGCTCAGCGGCCATTTGAATTCACCCCCGCGCGGCGTTGGCTGTCGCGCCCTGGAATCGGGACAGCGGCTTGAGATGGATCTTGATCGGGGGCTTGATCAGCGAGAGCCGCTACTGGGATGCCTTCAGGGAGATTCGAACGGTCCAAGGACAGGCGGAGGAGGAAGACGAGGATATGCTCCGGCAGGTCGCGGTTCCGTCCGCGGATTTAGCCGCCATGTTTGACCGGCTCTCCATGGACCTTGCCTTCAGGGAAATCAGCCACGGAACTTCGGTGACGACCAAGCAACGTTGGCTCTGGCGTTTCAGCGAATGGTTCACCATGTTGACCTCCTGGACCGGCGTGATCGCCCAAATTTTATTGATCGGGGTTTATTGCGGCCGTTTCTCCGGGAAACGCCTGCTGCCCTCTGGTGGGGGTTTGTCCGCGTCCGCCTAAACCGGCCGGCCCCGACAAAAAAACGTCAAGCCCTTGTCAAACCGCCCCGCTTCTGTTATTCTTGGCGGGCCTGCAGACGCTATTAAGGAGATTGGAATGAGCTATCGAGTGAAGAGAATCGATCCCTACTGGTTCAAGCACCCCATCCTCCCGATCGCCGTTTTCGTCGGGGCCGCGCTGGCTCTCGGCGCCGGCTTCGCGAACAAGCCGCCCGTCGCCATCGTCGGCGCGCTCATCGCCGCCGTCGGCATCCTCGCCTCCACCCGCCCCGCGATCACCGGCACCGTGATGCTGCTCGGCTTCCTCGGCGGACTCGTCACGTTCGTCGTCTCCCCGAACACGCAGAACGCCGCATTGAGCGCGATGCAGAAGGCCATGTCCGTCGGCTTCTACACCTTGTTCTACGCCGTGCTGACCGAAGGCGCGCTGCTGCTGCTCGCCGTGGTCTACAACTTCTTCGCCGCGATCAGCTCGCTCGGCGGCCTCAGCCTCGAACTCGAGGATGAGGGCGGCGCCGAGGAATAGAGCCGAGATGAGAACCAGCGTCGTCTACGGCTCGCGCGAGCCCAACCGCGCGGCCGTCATCCTCGAGGCCCTGCAGGCCGCCGGGATGACCGTCACCGTCGCGCAGAAGGCCAAGGAAGTCCAAGGCCTGCTCGCGCACCGGGGCTGCGACCTGCTGATCATCGGACAAAAGCTCGTCGACGAGGACGGGGTGGATCTCGTCAAGCAGCTGCGCGCGAAGGGCCCGGCCCGCCAGATGCCGATCGTCGCGCTCGTCGAGCACGCCGACCAGCCCGCCGTCTCCGCGACGCCGTCCAAGCACGCTTACGCGCTGTTCGGCCGCTCCGGGCCGGCCTCCGCGCCGAACCAGAATTCGCACAAGGACAAGGTGTCCCTGCGCCTCGCCTTCTTCCAGGCGGGCGCCGACGAGTGCCTCTCGCTCAACTGGGACGCGGCCGAGTGCCTGGCGCGCATCAAGGCGGTGCTGCGCCGTACCCAGGTCAACGCGTCGGAAGAGATCATCAATATGGGGGAGATCGAGCTCAATCTCACGAGCTACACCCTCCATATTTCGAAGAAGCGCGTCCCGCTGACCTCGAAGGAGCTCGACCTGCTCTACGTCTTCCTGAGCTCCGCCAACCGCGTGCTCTCCCGGCCTTACCTGATCGAACGCGTGTGGGGCTACAATTATTTCGGCTCGCCGCGGACAGTCGACGTGCACGTGCGCCGGCTTCGCGAGAAGCTCGGCGTCGCGGCGAAATACATCACCACCATCCCCTGCGTCGGCTACAAGCTCGTTCCCCCCGGCGGGGAAATGAGGAGATAACATGGCGAAGCTTCCCAAGCTGCTGATCATCGACGACGACGCCCACCTTCGCGAGAGCCTCGCCGAGGTCCTCGAGCTTGACGGCTTCGAGTGTCATCAGGCCGGCGCGGCCAAGGAGGGCATCGCCGCCGCCTCCAAGATCGATCCCGACGCCGTGATCATGGATATCCAATTGCCGGATTCCTCCGGCTTCCAGATCTGCCAGGAGCTGCGCAAGCGCTCCAAGATCACCATCCTGATCATGATGACCGGCCGCTTCCTTTCCTCTGAGGAGAAGAAGCAGGGCTTCGAGCTCGGGGCCGACGAGTACATCACCAAGCCCTTCGACCTCGCGGAGCTGTCGGCCCGCATCAAGCAGCTCCTTTCGCGGAACGCCGCGAAGGGCTGATTATCGTCTTCCCGCGCAACATTTTCGTGTTCCGGGGCCGCTATCATTCGGGTACGGAACGATAACACATGGCCACCCGGAACCGCGGCAAGCTCGCCTATAAGATCCTCTTCTGGTTTCTGCTCATCTCGCTGGCGCCGATGATCTTCGTCGGCTGGCATCTGGTCGGGATCACGCAGCAGTCCCTGCGCAAGGAGACGCTCGCGATGCAGGAATCCCTGGCCGTCGGCTTCTCCGACACGACGTATAAGTACGTCACGACCTTCCGCAACGTCCTGACCGAGACGGCGGGGCTCGAGGATTTCGTGTCGATGAACCCGGTCAAGCAGCAGCAGTATCTGAGCCGGATCCTTCAGATCCACTTCGCCGTGCTGGAATTGTCCGTCCTCAACGACAAGGGCGTCGAGGCCCTTCGCATCGGCCGTTTCCTGGGCCCCGCGCCGGACATGCGCGACTTCCGGGGAGAAGAGGTCTTCAGCGGCGCGATGGGACCCCGCGGCCAATTCATCGGGCGCCTTGAGCGCTTCCAGGGGCTTTATCCGACGGTGACCATCTCGGTCCCGATCATGGATCAGCGCGTGCAGCCCGCGAAGGCCGTGGGAGTCGTCGTCGCGCGCGTGAGCCTCAACGGCCTCTCCACCATGCTCGCGATGGAGTTCCCGGCCTCCGGCAAGAGCCAGGCCGCCGTGATGACGCGGGACGGCTTCCTCATCGCGCATTCCGACCCGCGCGAGATCTACCGGCCCGACGCCCGCATGCCGCCCGAGGTCGAGAAGGTCCTCACCTCTCAGGACAACGTCAAAGGGGGCGGCGAGATCGGCCTGGAGGGGGGTAAGCGCCTCCTCGGCGCCTTCGCGCTGATCGACAAGCTCGACTGGATCGTCTACGTCCAGCAGCCCGTCGAGGCCGCTTATCAGACGGCGGCCGACATGAAGGCGCAGATCTTCCGGGTGCTGATCTGGGTCGTTTTATTCACCGTCCTGCTTTCGCTCGCCGTCGCCGGCCACATCACCCAGCCCATCCGCATCCTCAAGGAAGCCGCCGATCGCCTCGGCAAGGGTCAGTTCGAGGACCTGCCGGAGGTCGTGACGACGAACGACGAGATCGGCGATCTGGCCCAGACCTTCCTCGGCATGAGCGAGTCCCTCAAGGAAAAGACGGGCGAGCTCATCCACGCGAAGCAGGAGCTCGAGAAGTTCACGAAGTTCCTCGAAAAGCGCGTCGACTCCCGCACCCGCGAGCTGAAGGCCGCGCAGGACGAACTGATCAAGAAGGAGCGCCTGGCCGCCATCGGTCAGATGGCCTCCGTCGTCGGCCACGAGATCCGCAATCCGCTGGCCGTCATCAACAATTCGATCTACTTCATCAAGACCAAGCTCGGCACCGGCGGGGAGCCCGACGCGAAGATCACCAAGCACATCAAGATCATCGAATCCGAGATTCAGCAGGCCAACGGCATCATCAACGAGATCTTGACCTACTCCCGCCAGCGCGAGCTGCAGCTGGAAAAGGTTCGCATCAACGACTGGCTCGAAGAGCTGCTTGCCGTGTATCCTTTCCCGCCGCATATTCAGGTCGACAAGCTGTTCGACCCCGCCAACCCGTTCGTCGAGATCGACAAGACGGAGATGCAGCAGGCGGTGCGCAACCTCGTCGGCAACGGCATCGAGGTGATGCCGGCTCCGAAGGGGGGGAAGGTCACGATCCGCTCGGTCGTTCCCGAGGCGGGCTGGGTCCGTGTCGACATCGCCGACGCGGGCAGCGGTATCCCGCAGGACGTGCTCGACAAGATATTCGCTCCGTTCTTCACGACGAAGGCGCGCGGCACCGGGCTCGGCCTGGCCGTCGTGCGCAAGGTGGTCGACCACCATAAAGGTAAAGTAGACGTGGAAAGCACCGTGGGCGTGGGCACGACGTTCAAGCTCTACATCCCGACGGCCTCTTGAGGCATCAATGAAAGGGAAAATACTGATCGTCGACGACGACGCGAACATGCGCGAGAGCGTCAATGACAACCTCGAGGTCGAGGGCTATGAGACCGCGCAGGCCTCGAGCGCCGCGGAGGCCGTCGCCCAGGTCAAGAGGACCCAGTTCGACGTCATCCTGATGGACTACAATCTCACCGACGGCACCGGCATCGACGCGATCCAGAAGATCCGCGCCCTCAACTCCGAGAGCCAGATCCTGATGATCACCGCCCACGCCAACCTCGACACGGCGCTCAAGGCGATCCAGGAGTCGGTCGACGACTTCCTGACCAAGCCCGTCAATTTCGACCACCTCAAGCGCGCGATCGCCAAATCCCTGGAGAAGATGCGCCTCAAGCAGGACCTGAAGAGCGCCAACGACAAGAACCTGCGCTTGTCGGCGATGAAATCGAAGTTCATGTCGATGGCGTCCCATGACCTGTCGAACTCCCTGATGACCCTCCAGGTCAGCTTCGAGATGCTCGCCCAGTCGATCAAGCCCGACGACGAGCAGGTGAAGAAGATGCGCTATATCTCCAGCGGCATCGGGCAGATCTCCCGCCTCATCGAAGACCTCGTGGACTGGGCGTCGATCGAGCAGGGCAAGTTCCGCCTCGAGACCAACTTGTTCGACGCCGGTTCGCTGGTCGAGGAGACCGCGGTGGGGCCCGCCGCGCGCGCCACGGTGCGCGGGCTCACCCTCAAGACGGAGCTTCAGCCCGGCCTGCCCACGATCGCCGCCGACAAGAAGCGGCTGTCCCAGGTCCTCAACAATCTCCTCGAGAACGCGATCCGCCACACGCCGAAAGGCGGCACGGTGACCATGAGCGCGGAGAAGGCCGTCGACAACGGAGTGGAGTGCGTGCGCTTCGCGGTGCGGGACACGGGCGACGGGATCGCGCCCGAAGAGGTCGGCAAGCTGTTCCAGAGCTTCTATCAGGGGGAAAGCGCCTCCGGCGGCGGACGCCTCGGCCTGGGACTTTCGATCTCCCGCGAGATCGTCGACAGCCACGGCGGGCGCATCTGGGTCGAGAGCGCCGGCCTCGGCCAGGGCGCGGCGTTCCTGTTCACGGTGCCGGTCGGCAAGGCGTGAGCTAAGGGGAAGGCTTGACGTTTTTGTGAAATCCGCTCATAATTTTCTGCTAAACTAGCCGAACTGCGAGGAGGATTGAAATGGCTTCGAAGGCTGCCCCGAAAAAACGCGTGAAGGTGCTGATCGCCGACGACCAAACTCTTTTCCGTGAGGGCATCAAGGATCTTCTCGAGAACGAGAAGATCATCGAAGTCGTCGGCGAGGCCGCCGACGGCCAGGAAGCCGTCCGCTTGGCGCGCAAGCTCAAGCCCGACGTGATCCTGATGGACATCAAGCTCCCTCACCTCGACGGCGTCGCCGCGACCCGCCTGATCCGCAAGGAATGTCCCAACACGAACGTGCTGATCCTTTCCTCCTATGAGGACGAAGCCCACGTGATGGAGTCCATCCAGGCCGGCGCCAACGGCTACCTCTCGAAGATGCTCCCCGCGGCCGAGCTGGTCAACGCGCTCAAGGCCTTCGCCAACGACGGCGTGATGATCCCCCAGCAGGTGATGGGCAAGCTCCTCCAGGGCCTGCGGCAGATGGCGAGCGGCGACGGCAATTCGCCCGTGGCGCTGACGAAGACCGAGATCCGCGTGCTCGTGTTCCTCGGAACGGGCATGTCGAACAAGGAGATCGCCGCGAAGATGGAGTGCTCGGTCAAGACCATCAAGAACCATCTCAACGCCATCTTCCAGAAGCTCGAGGTCAGCAACCGGACCGAGGCCGTCGTCAAAGGCATCGAGATGGGCTTGATCTCGCCCGAAGACCCGAACTGAGGGCTTTCTAGCGCAGGATGACGAAGGAAGAATTCGTCTCCCAGCTCGAGCGCGGGGCTTTATCCGCGGGCGCTCTGCCGGTGACCTCGGCTATCCTGACCTGGACCGCCGATCAGCTCAAGCGCGGGGAGCCGGCCTGGTGGAAGCCGATCGCCAAGGCCTGGGAGAAGCGGACCTTCATCGCCTGGACCGAGGCCTGGAGCCTCTATCTCACCTGCCTGCATTTCGAGGCCTTGAGCGACGCCGAGTGCCAGCTCGTCCCGTACTTCCCGTCGTGCGGCGGCACGGCCGAGGCGGACCCGTCCGTGGCCCTCGCGCGCTTCCTCGCCGACCCGCCGCCGTCCTTCTTCGAGAACCTCAAGACCGGACAGCGCCGCACCTACGTCGCGGGCCGCGCGATCATGTGGACGGCGCCGGCCATGCTGTTCTTCCAGCGCCGGGACCTCCCCTACTATCTCGTCGAGGTCAACGCGGGCGCGGGCCTCAACCTGGCCGCCGACCTCGTCACCCCCTTGAAGGGCTTCGATTCGGCGCTCATCTCCGCCCGCGTGGGGCTCGAGGCCCGCCCTCTCCAGGTCGAGGACATCGCCGACCGCCGCTGGCTGACCGCGGGCATCTGGCCGGACAATCTCGCCGCGATCGCCGAGCTCGACTCGGCCATCGATAAGATCGCCCAGCGCACGCGCGACGAGGCGGCCTTCCTCCAGCTCGCCCCGTGCCCGCCGGAGAAGGCCGCGGCCTTCGTGACCAAGAACATCCCCTCCGACGATCCCGAGGTCGGCCTCCTCATCTTCAACATGGGCACGACCGTGCGCATGTCCGACGCCGAGTACGCCGCCTACGCCGCGAGCATGGTCTCCATGCTCCGGGCCTGGGGGGAACGGGGGCTGTGGGTCGAGGCCGAGACGGTACGCGGCGAGACCTATTCGATGACGACGCAGCTGCGCGTGCACCGCATCCTCGGCGGCCAGCTGCGCAGCATGGTGATGGCCAGCGTCGACCTGGAGAGCTCCACCCATCAGTACAGCGAAGCCGCCGCGGCCTTCCTGGGTCCCGAAGTGCCGGCGGCCAAGCCTTAACGCCGTCTTCCCTCCTTAAATAACCGATTTTTAACCGTTTAGACATTGAATTTCGATCTAAACCGGTCATAATTCCCGTATGAGGCCCTGGAAGTCCCGGGCGGGGCAGATCGTCATTCCGGCGATGCTGCTCTTCCCGACCCTTTTCCTGTTCGTCTATCTCATTTATGAGACGGCGAAGCTGTCCCGCGAGAAGATCAAGCATCAATTCGCGATGGACGCCGCGGCCTTCGTCGAGGCCACGAACTACTCCGACTTCCTCAACCGCACCGCCTACGTCAACGGCGCCTTCCCGATGCGCATCTTCGAGCAGGGCTATGACGATTTCTTCGCCGAATGCGAAGGCAAAGTCGAGACCTGCGACAAGGTCACCTACGCCGAGATCCTCTACCGGAACGGCATCTTCCCGCGCAGCCGCACCGGCATCAAGCTGTTCACGGACGAGGCGAAATGGGACATCGAGTACGGCGGCAAAGGGGCGGGCCGGAATTCGAGCAGCCCGGTGCTCGATGACCCCGTCATCCTCTTCTCACTTCAGGACGCCAACGAGTTCTGGCATTCCTGGGACCTCGCGTCCGAGGTCTACAAGCTCTACGTTCAGGTCTTCTCCCTGCTCGGCTCCGTCGAGGACGCGCAGTGGCAGGTGCTCAAGCGCCTGACCAAGGACTCCAACCACAGCTTCCTGCAGAAGTCCTACTGGCTCAACACCGGCGATCCCGCCTCTTATGGGATGGAGCTCGCGCGAGCCTTCGACGTGGCGCTGGGTGATTTCAAGACCACCCCGCATTGCGTGCGCAAGCTCGTTTACCACGGCAATCGCCACCTGGGCGGCACCGGCATCCAGCAGTACCGCGTCTTCGGAACCGATCCGCCCGAGACCTTGCCGGACTCTCCCGGCTGCAGCGGCGGCGGCCTGTTCCAGATGCAGACCGTCGACAGCACCTCGATCAACGCCCTCAGCAAGCCCAGCGGCTCGGAGTACCCCGGCCTGTCGCTGTCCCTGCGCTGGCAGATTCCCGGCAAGAACTACTTCAACGTGGACTTCGGCAACATGCCCCAGCATTTCCGCAACTCCGCTCCCGAGCTGCACACCACCGTCTCGGTCGGCGCCAACAATCCGAACGCGAAGGTCTGGCCGGACCCGACGCCGAAGTTCCAGGTGAGGCAGTTTCCTTGAAGGCCCGACCGAGCGATACGCGAGGAAGTGCCCCTTCCAAATTCCGTCAGGAAAAGGGGCAGGCCACGACCGAGACGGTCCTCCTGTTTCCCATCTTCATGTTCTTCCTCTTCGCCTTCGCGAAGGTGTTCGCCCTGCTCATCCTCATGCAGAAGCTCGAGATCGCGTCGTTCTACGCCGCCCGCCGGTGGCAGCTCGAGTCCCACCGCAACGCCCAGCACGAGCCGTGGGACGAGGGCACCCTGCGCCCGCACATCCAGGAGAAGGTCCTCACCTATCTCGGCTACGGCACCCCCGCCGCGAAGTTCCTGGACCTCGTCGATTTCTGCCGCCCGACCGCGAACTGCCCGAGCAAGCCGGGCGTTTCCGTCCAACGCACCCAGGTCTGGAACGTCGTTACGGTGACGGCCTGCACCAAGCCCCTCGAAATGCCGTTCTATAAGACCACGGGCTTCGTCGTCTGCTCGACGAAGTATGTGCCCAACCGCGACCGTCCGATCGCCTTCGTCCTCCCCGGCATCAGCCCGTAAAGGAACAATTGCTATGATTCACGGGTCGCAGGACGACGCGCCGGCGAGGCGCTCAAGGAGACCGCATGAATTGGGCTAAATTCAAGCTCTGGTGGGAGTTCTACTGGATCTACGTCATCTTCAGCTTCATCATCCTCGCCGCCGTCTTCCTGCCGCTGTGGTACCTGACCCGCCTCGAGGAGAGCGTCGCCCGCTACATCATCGGGTTCAACGTCATCTCCCTGCCGTCGAGCATCATGGGGACGCTGATCTTCGTCTTCTTCCTTTATATCTTCCTGCACGGCGGCCTGGCCGACATCAGCAAGAAGAAGGTCGACCCGACCAGGATCAACGTCAAGTTCAGCGACGTGGTCGGCCTCTCCGAGCCCAAGCGCGAGGCCTGGGAGATGGTCCAGCTCATCAAGGACCGAGCCCTGCTGCGAAAGGTCGGCGGCAAGATCATCCGCGGCATGGTGCTCGCGGGCCCTCCCGGCTGCGGCAAGACCTTGCTCGCCAAGGCCATCGCCACCGAGGCCGGCGTCCCGTTCATGACCACCTCGGCCTCGGAGTTCATCGAGATCTACGTCGGCACCGGCGCCGCCCGCGTGCGCAAGATCTTCCGCCGCGCCCGGCTTTACGCCCAGGCGCACGGCGTCTGCGTGCTCTTCATCGACGAGATCGAGGTCATCGGCCAGAAGCGCCGCTTCGGCGGCCTGATGGACGGAGGCACGTCCGAGTCCAACAGCACCTTGAACCAGCTCCTCGTGGAGATGGACGGCCTCAACGAGACCGACGCCGACGTGGTCGTCATCGCGGCCACCAACGCGAACCTCGACATTTTGGATGAGGCGTTGGTTCGTCCCGGCCGCCTTGACCGCACCATTCGCGTCGATCTGCCCAATCTTAAGGAACGACTCGAAATCTTCGAGTACTACGCGAAGAAGCTCAAGTGCGACCCGTCCATCGACCTCGCCCGCCTGGCGCGCAAGACCGTCCGCTACTCCCCGGCCTCCATCGAGAACGTCCTCAAGGAAGCGGCGCTCATCGCCACCCGCGAGCGCCGCGAGCTGATCTCCTACAAGGACTGCGTGGCCGCGCTCGACCGCATCGAGCTCGGGATCGCGCATCGCGTCAGCATGACCTCGAAAGAGCGCGAGATGACGGCCTATCATGAGGCCGGCCATCTCGTGCAGATGTACCTCGAGCACCCGACCCGCGACGTGTTCAAGGCCTCGATCATCGAGCGCGGCGGCGTGCTGGGCGTCGTGCACTCCGTGCCGCGCGGGGAGATCATCCTCGACGACTCGGCCTCGTTGTACGCCAACATCAAGGTCTCGCTCGGCGGCTACGTGGCCGAGAAGATCAAGTTCGGCGTCACGACCGAGGGCGTGGGCTCGGACTTCTCCAACGCGATGCGCCACGCGCACTGGATGGTGTGGTCCATCGGCATGGGCGAGAGCGGCTACGTCGGCAACTTCGCGACGATGCCGGAAGGACACATCTCCGAGGAGGTCAAGCGCAGCCTCAACGCCGACACGAACAAGCTCCTCAAGACCGCGCTGGCCGAGGTCGATAAGACCCTGCGCGCGGAGTGGGCGCTCGTCGAGCGGTTCGCCAACGAGCTGCTCAAGCGCGAGGAGCTCGACTACGACGAGATCGTGGACATCTTCAAGGAATACGGCAAGCAGCCGCGGCCCCTGCTCGAGTCGCTTTAGAGCAAGGCGGGCCTAGAGTCCGGCGGGAGCTCGCACCGGCGCGAGCTCCCGCCGACTGTTTCCAGAAACAGTCGGCGTTAGGTGGCGGAGCCGTCGTGCTGACCGCCGTGCTCCATGTAGGAGCGCTCGAGCGCCCGCGCGGCCCGCACGAGGTGGCCCGACTCCAGCGGGCGCAGCCAGGTGACGATCAGCTGCATCTCGGCGCCGCCGGCCGGGACCAGTTCTACCGTCGGCTCCTCCGGGGAACGGTCGCCGACGCCGAGGCGCCTGGGGGGGAACGCGCGCAGGTCGATGCCCTGCAGCAAGATGCTGTCCCACTCGCCCGCGTCCATGTGGGAGGGCTTTCGGTGGAAAAAAATCAGCGAGCCGTTGAGCAGGGGGCCGTCGGGGATGCGCAAGTCGGCGATCTTCTCGCAGCCGAGGATCGCCAGGTCGGGGATCGCGCCTTTGAGGCCGTTCACGAGCTGGAGGGAGTTCTCCAGGTAGCTCGGACCGAAGAGGACTACGGCCCCGTTCTGGAGCATGATTTCTCCTGATCGGGACGGAAGTTCATTGGAGGACATAGGGCAGGTGGGTCTTTGGGAAGAAATCACCTGGATCCATTGTAACACGACATGCAATCGTTGACTAATGCTGTCTTCTGGGTTATAGTTCGGACATGAACGTCGTCAGAATCGCGGGATCTTCGGCGTGGACTCTGATCTTGACCATTCTCCTCGTGCTTCCCGCCGAAATTCGTGCGGAAACCTTTGTCGAAATCGCCAAGCGAGGTGAAGAGTCTCAGAGCAGCCGGGAGAAGATCGAGCTATTCACGCGTGCGTTGGAAGCTTGGAGGCCCTCCGATACGGAATCAAATAAGGCAACGGTGCTCAGCAATCGGGGGAATGAGTTTAAACGCCTGAAACAGTACGACAAGGCATTGGCGGATTTCAACGCCGCTAATAGTATCGCGCCGGATAAGGCGAGTTATCTGATCAACAGATGCGGAACCTTGGCTCTGCTGGAACAATTCGACTCCGCGATTTCTGATTGCAGCCGCGCGATCGAGATCTCACCGAATATCGCGGAAGCACATTTCAATCGTGGGCAGGTTTACCGGAAGCGCGGAAATTTCGATCGTGCGCTTAAGGACTACGACCGCGCTATTTCGCTCGATGGGAGTCGCGCGCAATGGCTGAGCATCCGAGGACATCTTCACGAAGAGCTGAATGCGCCTGCTAAAGCGCTCGCCGATTACACAAAAGCCATTGAAACGGATCCGCGCTATCGGACAGTTTGGCTCCGCCGTGGAACGATGTTCGCGAAGGAGGGAAGGAACTCCGAAGCCGTGGCCGATTTCGAGAAAGCGCTGCGGCTGGATCCTTCCGACAAGTTCGCCTTACAACTGGTGGTTCGCCAATGCGAAATAATGAGCGACTATGCTCGCGCCCTCTCCAATTTGGAGCGGATCGTCTCGCCTTCTTCGGATCAGGTGGCCCTCATAGCCAGGATGCATGGGCGCATGGGCCGAACCAAAGAGGCGCTCAAGCACTACGATCATGCTTTGACGCTGGATTCAGCCAATGTTCTTGGGCTCATCGGTCGATCCGGCATCTACGAACGGCTGAAGAAACCTGAGAAGGAAATGGCCGACCTTGAGCGCGCGATAGCGCTCTCGTCGGGGACGGCTTATCCGCGCTTTTCTCGCGGCTCCGCGTTCTTCTTGCGGGGACGCTTGAAGGAGGCCGAGAGCGATGCCATGAAGGCGGCCGAATTGGAACCGAAAGGTCCCTATGCGGATCACCTCCTTGGCAGACTCAGTCTGGAGCGCGGCGATGCTGAAGCGGCGATGCGGCACTTTAATGCGGCGATCGTCGCCAATCCGGATTGGCCGCCTGGCTCGATCGGGTCTGCCTTGGCGGCCTCTCAGCGCGGGGAGATGGAGGAGGCTCGAGCGCATTGGAAAAAGTCTCTCGAACTGGCGCCATGGTTGGCGGAGGGACTCGCTCGTGCGGAACGAGAGGGGTATTCATTTTCAGCTAAGGAAGCGACGATTCTAAAGGCATTGATGGCTGCATTCCTACCGGCGAAGGGCACCTGATACCAAAGATTCCCGCGCGATAGAGCCGTCACGCGCTCGAGCTGATATCCCATACGGGTAAGGGGTCGGGGTAGGGGACGATCAGAGGGCGGTCGTGGACGGCTTCTTCGTGGCCGCGTCCGCCGTCTTCTTCGCGGCGTTCTTCTGCTCGTTCTTGAGCCAGTCCTTCAGCCAGAACTTCATCTCCGCCTCGAAGGCCTTCTTTACCTCGGGGGAGTCGATGTCGAGGTCGGTTTTGACTCCGGAACCACGAACGATTGACCCAGATTTGTCGAATTTCGATTGGGAAAGAATTCCCTTCTCGAGTCGACCATTTAAATCAACCCGGTAATAATGAGTTTGCTTGTCAAGTCCTGAGCGTTTAATCGTTGAAATGTAAATGCATACGGGACGCTTTCCATGAGGGGAAGTGGTGCTTTCGATATTCTCGTAAACGACGAAACAGGCCCGTTTATTTTGGTCGCTGCCCCGTTGGCTGATTGAAATTTCCTGCCTTTTCGTCAGCATTGCCTTGTGAAGCCCAATGATGGGAGCGAAATGGGCGGCAATATAACTGTCGGCGCCATCTTTGAGTACGGTTCCGATTAACTGCGTGATGCCGGCCTTTGTCTCGCCGAGCGAGTCCTTGAGTTCCTGTTTGCTGGAAGATTTGTCTTTGTTAACGGTCGTTAAACTCTGCGCTTGGGCATTGACAAGGTTGGGCAGGGCCGACATACTAAGCGCTAGAATGAACGCCGATCGCTTCAAGCTTTTGGGGATCGTTCTCATAAATTAATGGCCTTCATCAATTGTAACACTCCTGTTCGCATCGTCAAGACCTGCAAAAGTCAGCGGGTTGGACGGGTATTATTTCTGGGGCTATTGCTCTTTTTCGGCCAAGAAGCCAGTGCCGATATCCCGGTGAGGGCTGTGGCTGATGAAGAGGAGGTAGGGGCATACGAAACAAACAGTAATAATGTGGGGACCCTCCAAACCGACGCGAACGCTACGGTTGCGTTGACTGAGAGGAAATCACAGAATCCCGCCGATACTGCCGTCGCTGCCGAACTTAAGGCCATCAACGATCGCAAGACCTCGATCCTTCAAGTCGCTGAACAATCCACCGTGAAGTTCCCGAATAGTGATCGAATTTTGCGTACCGCCGGCGCCGTCGCCATACAGGCTGGCGACTATAAGAAGGGCCTCGCCTACGCGGACCGGGCGGTGACGCTGGCCGAGGCGAAGCCCGACGACCCCAAGGCGCTGGCCGCCGCGCTGCGCACCCGGGCGACCGGCGCACTATGGTCGGGGGACTACCCGAAGGCCGCCGAGGACGCGCTGCGCGTGCTGAAGTCGTTTCCCGACGACAAGGCCGCGCGCTCGATCTACGAGATGTCCAAGGGCCGCAGCAAGAACGCGGTCGTGGGCATCGCGACGACGCAGAGCCGCCCGCTCGCGAACGCGCTCGTCGAGAGCTCGCTCCTGGACGATCCCCGCATCCGCGCCGCCGGCGCGCGCGCGGGCGACCGCGTGGACGCCCTCAAGCAGGCCGCGGTGGCGATGCAGCTCATCAACGCCGGCGACGGCGCCCGGGCCCTGTCCGCCGCGAACGCCACCGTCGAGAAGGACCCGACCTTGGCCGACGGCTACATGATGCGCGGCCTGGCCTACACGATCTTGAAGGAGTTCTCCAACGCCTTGCGGGAGTTCACCAAGGCCATCGACCTCTGGACGGCCCAGGGCCATAAGCAGAACCTCCCCGTCGCCTACGGCCGCCGCGCCGAGGCCCTCAACGAAGCCAAGGACTACCCCAACGCCCTGCGCGACGCCGAGAAGGCCCTGGCGGCCGACAAAGGCCTGGGCCTGGGCTACTTCGAGCGCGCGCGCGCCCGGGAGGGCCTGGGCGAGAAGGGGGAGAGCATACTCGCCGATTTCAAGCGCGCCGCGGAGCTCGAGCCCCAATACGCGGCGGATTACGCCTCCGCGCGCACGCGCCTGGCGGACGGCGCGCCCGAAGCGCCGGCCCCCGCGAAGCCGTCGAAGCGCTGGCTCTGGGCGGTCCTGGCGGGGGCCTCGACCTTCGCGGCCGGGCTCCTGTTCCTGTTCTGGCGCATGTCGCGCCGCGCCCGCCCCGAGGAGCGCATCGGCTTCGCCTCCGAGCGCAAGGAGCTCGACTCGCAGTACGATATCACCGCCCCGCTCGGCGAGGGCGGCATGGGCATGGTGTACAAGGGCTGGGACAAGGTGCTCAAGCGTCCCGTCGCGATCAAGAAGCTGCGCGGCGAGCTGCAGTCGAGCCCGCGCGAGCGCGAGCGCTTTTTAAAGGAAGCGGAGATGGTCGCTTCCCTGCATCACCCGCATATCGTCGATATCTACACCATCATTCGCGACTCGAACGACACCTATCTCGTTTTCGAGTACGTCTCGGGCATCACCTTGCACGAGCTGCTCAACGAGACGCCGGGGAGACGCCTGCCGCCCGCCCGCGCTCTGGAGATCCTGCGCCAGATCGGGGAGGCCGTCGACCACGCCCATGCGCGCCACGTCATCCACCGGGACATGAAGCCCTCGAACGTGATGCTGGCCGACGGGGGCTGGGTGAAGGTGATGGACTTCGGCATCGCCCGGCAGGTGATGGACTCGCTGCTCACGACGACCAAGACCATCGTCGGCACGCCGGTGTACATGTCGCCGGAGCAGGCCATGGGAGCGGTCGTCAAGGAGTCCGACGTGTTCGCCCTCGGCGTCACCTTATATGAGCTTCTGACCGGGGCCTTGCCTTTCCGGGGCCCCGGCGAGATGAACGATAAGATGGAAGGCCGTTTCACCGCCCCGTCAGAGCTGGTTCCGGCGCTGAGCCCCGCCATCGACGCGGTCGTGCGCAAGGCCCTCTCCCCGCGTCCCGAGGACCGCTACCATCGCTGCGGGGAGCTCTATCAGGCCGCCGTAGGGGCTTTAAGCGGCCAGGTGACCCCGGCGGGACCTCGGTAAAAACTCGGTAAAGGGAACCCTCTTCCTTGACAAAAAATCAGGGGGGGGCTACACTCGAATCAGCCATATGACCGTCACATTGAGTCCCATCGCGCCGCAATACGCGGTTTCTGATGCGGACGACCCGTTTAAAAAGTACTGGTGGGCGATCCTCATGGGGATCGTTTTCACCGCTATTTGGCTGTTGACCCCGATGCTGGGCGAGAAATCCGTCGGTTCGACCGTGGTGGACACCTCGCCCAAGGTCGCGGAGAACGTCGAGCAAAGCTTCACCCCGGACGCGGGCGACGGGATCAATCTGTCGATGGAAGGCACGGGCCGCGCGAGGAAGGAGGACCCTTTGTTCGGCTCCTCCCTCTATCAGGCGGCGCCCGAGGATAAGCCCGCCGCGACGGCGGCGGCGCTGGGCTCCGCGTCGAGCGCCTCCTCCGGCGGCACCTTGGCGGGCGCTCTCAAGAAGGTCAGCGAAGGCGACGGCGGCTGGGGCGATAAGAAGAAGCAGCGCGGCTTCGACGCGCCGAAGCTCGCGGGGGCCTCGTTGTCGGGCATGGGCGCGGCGGGCGGGGGCAGGGCCGGCTCGGCCTCCGGCTCGAGCGCGTTCGGCTCGAGCAACGCCAAGATCGGCTTCGCGGGCACGAAGGGCCTGTCCGGTGGAGACGAGGCCGAGGCGGCCGTTCCCGCCGGCAAGGGCATGGCGGTGCTGAAGGCCGCCTCCGCGCAGTCCTTGCTCGCCGCGGCGAGCAAGAGCAACGACGACGCGCGCAGCTCTCTGAGCAAGGCTTTCGACGGGGCCAAGGGTGGCGAGAAGATCGGCGGCGGGGGCGCGTCCTTGGGCGGGGGCTACGCCGCGCTCGACGCCGCCCCGGTCAACCTCAAGCTCGAAGATCCCAAGCTCAACGAGAAGAAGATCGAGCCGCCCTCCGGCGCCGACGTCGCTCAGAGCGACATGGACGACAGCGAACTGGGCAAGCAGATCGCGATGCAGTTGGTGGGCGGGGCTATCGGCACGGCCATCGGCGGTCCGATGGGCGGGATCGTGTCTCAGGTGATCATGCAGGCCATTCAGCGTCAGGAAGATCAGGCGCGGAAGGTCCGCGAGCTGGAAGAGAAGCAGGAGCTGGAAAGGCTTAAGCGCAAGCGGTAACGATTTCGCATAGACGGACCGGAGGAGTTTTTATGGACCCGAAAATCCAGATGCCCGACATCAAGGCCGAGGTCAACAAGGTTGACGACGGCAAGAAGAAAGGAGCCGGCCTTTTCGGCCTTTTCGGGGGCGGCGGCGGGAGCGCGGCCGGAGGTCTGGGCGGCCTGGGCGCGGGGGCCGCGGGCGGAGGCGGCCTGCTCGCAACGAAGGCCGGCATGCTGGCGCTCGTCCTGATCGGAACGTCCGTGGCGGGCGGCATCGGCGTGGCGGGCTACAAGCTTTTCGGCCCGGGTGAGGCGGATAAGACCGGAGGCAATTTTTCGTTGTTCGCGCCGAAGCCGCCGCAGGCGGCCGACGCGAGCGCGGGGGCGGTCAGCGCCGACGGCTCGTCGCAGTCCCTCACCTTGATGGCGCAGTCCGCGGCCAAGGACCGCGAGGCCGACGCCTCGGCGTCCGCCGCCGCGCCGACCGACGCCGTCGCCGGCGACGCGGCCGGAGATGCCTCCGGCGCCGCCGCGGCGGAGGCCGCGCGCCGCGAAGCGGAGGCGCGCGCCGCTGCCGCGGGCGCGATCAACAAAGGCGGGGGCGCGGGGGCGGTGGGCTCGATGAGCCGCGGGCTCACGAACACGAAGCCTCTCGGCGCGCTGTCGGGCGCCACGGGCGGCGGAGCCTCGACGACCGCCAGCTCGGGGCCGGCCGGCAAGCTCGGGGAGAATCTGGCGGCGGCGTCGCGAAACAGCGCGACGAGCGGGTTCTCGCGGAGCGGTCCGGGGGCCAAGGCCTCCGGCGCGAAGGGGCGAGCCGCTCGCGGCGGGCGCGGCGCCCGGGCGCAGGCGCGCAACGTCATGGGCGACCAGGCCGGAGGCCGCGCGGGCTCGAGCTTCGCGGCCGGCCGGACGTATGACGGCTCGGCGACTCAGGCGGGCGGGGCCATCGGGCCCGACGGCGGGGCGATCGGCATGGATGGCGTCGGGGACGGCGCGGGCGCTCAGCCGAAGGAGCTGCCGCGCAACTCGGCGGCGAATTCTCGCGAGGAGGAAAACATCCCGCCCCCTACGCCCAAGGACGTCACGCCTTGGGCCAAGGAGATGATGGTAGGTTTGGGCTTGGGCGTTCTAGCGATCGGGCTGCTGTATGCGGCGAAGTCAATGATTGAAACAGCCAAAACGGAAGCTGCTGCGGCTATAAAATTGATGGCGTCGACGTTGACTCTTGCTGCCGGAATTAAGGCTTACGAAGTTGCTCTCGCGACGCTGCAATGGGCAAAAATTGTAGTTTACGCGGCTCTTGCGGCGGCGGCAGGTGGACTGATAATGGGCGGGATGATCGCCGGCGGCGATAATGGTCAAGTTCTCCAGGGAGGGCTCCTGATTGCGTCCAGTGCGGCCATCGCGGCTATCGGCGCGACATACCTGATCACTGCTTCCAAGCCACCAGCGCTACCTGTTGCAGATGATCCGGAATCTATAAAAGCTGCGTCAGATATGGCTGCATTCAGCGCGCCGCCGATGTGGATGACCGTCATTGGCGGTGCGGCGGCGATAGGTCTGGTCGGAACGATGTTGGCGCCGAAGAAGACCTGCAAGTCGGACGAGGAGGGCTGCCAGGCGCATTACCAGCAGCAGGCCGGCCCCACCGACTACACCGTTTAGACGCCGGGGAGGACGCGGCCGCGCGGAGTTCGCGCGGCCGCGTTCTGTTTTGACGAATGGACGTTTTAAGCGGTTTTGAGCCTCAAAGTAAAAATTCAGTAACGGACTGTCATTTCCTTGACAAAAAATTGAGGCAGGGCTACACTGCCTTAGGCGCATAAATACAGATTTTTGGGGCTGATTTCAGGGTCCCCCGACCGGATGGAGTCAAGTATGGACACGAAGAACGACTCGTCGCTTTCCGACGTTCCCACCTTCAAGGTTGCGCGCGTCGGCAATGACCGCAAGCGCAAGGGCGGCGGCTTCTCTTTTCTTCGCAGCGGGGGCGCGCGCGGCTCCTGGAGCGGCGCAACCGGCGGCGCCGGCGGTGTCGGCGGCGTCGGCGCCGGCGGCATGGGCGCGGCGGCTGGCGCCGGCTTCACGTTCAGCAAGGTGATGCTCATTTGCCTCGTTTCGGTCGGTGGCCTGGGAGCGGTCGGGCTCGGGCGCATGATCGGCAACGCCCGCCAAGAGGTCAAGAAGCCGAAGGCGTTCTCGATGGCGCGGGAGCCGATCAAGCTCGAGGGAGACACCGCCAACCTTCCCACCACCCCCAACACCATTCCGAATTCGCTCGGCTATCTGTCCGGCAGCATGGACGGCCTGACGCCTGAGGAGCGGGCCAAGAAGGCGGCCGAGGCGGAGGCCCAGCGCCTCGCCGATGAAGAGGCGGCCCGGAAGGCCGAGGAGGAGCAGACGGCGGCCAATCCCGCCGTGGATCCCAACGCGCTCCTGGCGTCGGCGCAGGCCGACGGCGCCGCCGGCGGCAAGGGCTCCGCGTTCGGCAAGAAGTTCGGCTCGCTCAGCTCGAGCCTCGGCGGCGGCTCGTCCCTGTCGGGCGGCGCCGGCCTGTCGGGCGGCGTGAACCGGCAGTTCGGCTCGGGCGGGGGCATGGCCATCAAGAAGGACGCCGCGGGCAAGCTGTCGGCGATGAAGAGCGCCGCGCGGCCGTCCTACTCCAAGGCGGGCGGCGCCCGTCTGGCGTCGAGCAAGACGAAGGGCTTCGCGCGCAAGCAGCTGGCCAACGCCAACGCTTATTCGCGGCGCGGCGCGGCGGCGGGCCAGGGCGAAACCTCTTCCTCCGACGCAGCGACCGCTTTCGACAACAACCCCGGCGCGGGCAACGTGATCAGCGGACCCGGCATCGGCAATGGCGCCGGCTCCTCGAGCGGGGCCGACAGCACCCCGAACTCCGTCGATAACGGCGGCCCCACGGGCGGCGACCCGACGGTGGACTGCGGCCCGGACAGATACCAGGACCAGTACGGCAACTGCCAGAACATCAATACCAATTCGGGGTCGGATGCGAACAAGGCTTTGACGATGATGGCGAACGTCGTGATGGGGCTGCTTCTGGTGATCGGGGTGATCTCGGCCTTCGCCGCCATCGCGAGGGACTCGGTTTATCTCGCGGCAGCTTATCCGATGCTCGCGTCTATCGTCGGCGTCCTGGGCGTCGTCGTCACCCTTCTGGGCGCCGCCATGATGGGCATGGGCGATTATGTCACGGGCGGCCTGGCGACCTTGATCGGCGGGTATGTCTCGTACATGAGTTATATCTCCCCGGAAGGGTTGACCGTGGGCCAAGGCATGGTCGCCGGCCTCGGCGGTGCGGCGCTCACGATGGCGGGGAAGATGTTAGGCGACGATAAGGATAAGGCGCCGGAAGCCGCGCAGCAATAAATTTGGGGAGATTATAAGCCATGGCTAAGAACGAGGACGTCAACCAGGCCAACGACGGGGCTCCGGCGGCGGATATCCCGGACCTCAAGAAGAAGGAGAAGGAGCGCAAGAAGGCCGGCGCGGCCTGGGGCAGCGGCAGGCCCGGCGGCGGTTCCTTCTCCGGGGCCACGGGCGGCTCGGG
>JAUYSH010000053.1 GCA_030696455.1 Elusimicrobiota bacterium | reverse complement strand
CGGCCCTCGTTATCGCGTCGTCCGGCGCTGTCACGGCCCAGGCGGACCTGACCGTCACGCCGGCGACTTTGGTCTCGATCACGGTGACGCCGCCCACGGCCTCGATCGCGGCGGGGCTGACGGCTCAGTTTGAAGCGACGGGAGCCTTCACAGACGGCTCGACGCGGACGTTGACCAGCGAGGTCGCCTGGTCGACGGACGCCTCATCCGTGGCGACGATCAGCACGAGCGGCTTGGCCTCGGGCGTGGGCGAAGGAACGGCCCTCGTCATCGCGTCTTCCGGCACGATCACGGCTCAGGCGGTCCTGACCGTGACCGCCCCGACCTTGGTCTCGATCGAGGTGACGCCGCCCTCGATGTCGATCGCGGCTGGCCTGACAGCACAATTCGAGGCGGCGGGGACATTTACGGACAGCTCGACGCGGACGTTGACCGGCGAGGTCGCCTGGTCGACGGACGCCTCATCGGTGGCGACGGTCAATGCCTCGGGCCTGGCGACGGGCGTTGGCGAAGGGACGGCCCTCGTCATCGCGTCTTCCGGCACGATCACGGCTCAGGCGGTCCTGACCGTCACCCCGCCGGCCTTAGTCTCGATCGAGGTGACCCCTTCGGCCGCGTCGATCCTGGCCGGGCAGACGGTCCAGTTCGAGGCGGCGGGGACGTTCACCGACGCCTCGACGCGGACGTTAACGGGCGAGGTCGCGTGGACGACGGACGTCTCGTCGGTGGCGACAGTGAGCGCCGCGGGCCTGGCGACGGGCGTGGGCGGCGGGATGGCCTCGGTCATCGCGTCGTCAGGCGCGATCGCGGGCCAAGCGTCCCTGACGGTGACGGCCGCCCCGGCGCTGACGGTGAACTCGATCGAGCCGTCGTCCGCGGAGACCGGAACGAGCGTCTCGGCCGCGGTCGTCGGAACCGGCTTCGACGCCTCGGCCGCGCTGTCGCTCGAGCGGCTCACGGTCGCGCAGGGGACCTGGTCGGCGACGGGCTCCTTCGGACAGGGACGACACTTCAGCACCCTCACGCGGCTGCCCGACGGCAAGGCGCTGCTCGCGGGCGGCATGATCGAGGGCCAGAGCGTCGGCCTTACCAACGCCGACGTCTACGACCCCGCGGCCGGGGCCTGGACCGCCGCCGCGCCGCTGAACGGAGGCCGCTTCCAGCACGCCGCCGTCTCGCTCGCCGACGGCCGCGTGCTCGTGACGGGCGGACAAGGGCCGGCGGGCAACGTCGTGGGAACGGCCGAGATCTTCGATCCCGCGACCGGGGCCTGGACCGCCGCCGCGCCGATGGCGAACATCAGGAAGGGGCATAGGACCGAGCGCCTCCCGGACGGCCGGATTCTCGCCGTCGGCGGCTACAACGGGTCGAGCATGCTGAGCGGCGCCGAGCTCTACGATCCCGCCGCGAACTCCTGGTCGGCGGCCGCGTCGATGAGCGCGGCGCGCCTCTTCCCGGGAACGGCGACGCTGCCCGACGGCAAGATCCTGGTCGCGGGAGGCAGGGACCTTTCATCGAACCACGCCTCAGCCGAGATCTACGACCCCGCGACGAACGCCTGGACGGCGACGGGCTCGATGGCGGTCGGCCGCCAGGAGCACATGACGACGACGCTCCCCGGCGGGAAAATCCTGGTCTCGGGCGGCGGCAGCGACGCGGGCATCACGGCCACGGCGGAGACCTACGACCCGGCCTCCGGGACGTGGACGCCGACGGCGCCGATGGCCTACGCGCGGCTGACCCACGTTATGGTCGTCGCCGGCGGCACGGCCTTGGCGATCGGCGGCCAGAACGCCTCGACGGATTGGGCCGCCGTCGAGATCTACGACGCGGCGACGAACGCCTGGCGTCCCGGACCGAGCCTGACCGGGACGCGGACCTTGGCGTCGGCGCTGACCCTCGACGACGGAAAAGTGCTCGTGGCGGCGGGACGGCGCGGCTTGGCCGGCGGGACCTCGCTGAACTCGGCGGAGCTTCTGAGCGCCCCGGAAGAGCAGATCCTCGCGACGAGCGTCGCGGTCGCCGACGCGGAGCACCTGAGCGGGAACCTGCCCCTGACGGCCGCGGCGACGGGCTATTGGGACGTGGTCGTGCGCCAGTCGGGCGAACGGATCGGTCGGCTTGCCGGCGGCTTCCAGGTGACGCCCGTCGCGCCGACCTTGGCATCGATCTCGGTGACGCCTTCGTCGGCGACGCTCGCGGCCGGCGCGACCACCCAGTTTGAGGCGGCCGGGACGTTCACGGACGGATCCACGCGGACGATGACGGGCGA
The DNA here is from genome assembly GCA_030696455.1 of Elusimicrobiota bacterium. GTDB lineage: Bacteria > Elusimicrobiota > Elusimicrobia > UBA1565 > UBA9628 > GWA2-66-18. Next base: position 1,395 of record JAUYSH010000053.1, on the reverse strand, counting down.
GGTCCTTTGGACGACGGACGCGTCCTCGGTCGCGACGGTTGACGCCGGCCTCGCGACGGGCGTGGGTGGTGGCACGGCCCAGGTCCTCGCGTCCTCCGGCGCGGTCTCGGGCTACGCGGATTTGACGGTGACGTTCCCGGCGCTGACCGTCGCCTCGATCGCGCCGTCGTCGTCGGCGGCGGGAACGAGCGTTTCGGCGGCCCTCGTCGGCACGGGCTTCGACGCCTCGGCGGCGCTGTCGCTCGAGCGCGCGAACGTGCTGCAGGGAACGTGGACGGCGACGGGCTCGTTCGCGCAAGGCCGCTACTACAGCACCCTCACGAAGTTGGACGACGGCCGCGCGCTGCTGGCGGGCGGGCTGACGGAGGGCACGGCCGCCGGCTTGGCCGCCGTGGACCTCTACGACCCGGCGACGGAAGCCTGGACGGCGGGGCCGGCGCTGACCGTCGGCCGGCGCCAGCACGAAGCCGTCAGGCTCGCCGACGGCCGCGTGCTCATCGCGGGCGGCTACGGTCCGACCGCCGCGATCACCAACGCCGTCGAGATCTTCGATCCGGCGTTGAACGCGTGGACGGCGACGGCGCCGATGGGGTCGGTCAGGGCAGGGCATGCGCTGGTCCTGCTGAGCGACGGCCGCGTGCTGGCCGCGGGCGGCTGGAACGGGGGGAGCGAGCTGAGCAGCGCCGAGATCTACGATCCCGCGAGCGGCACGTGGTCGGCGGCGGCGTCGATGAGCGAGACGCGCTATTCCCCGGCGACGGCGCCGCTGAGCGGCGGCCGGGCGCTGGTCGCGGGCGGCTCGTCGAGCGCGACGGCCGAGGTCTACGATGCCGTCGCGAACGCCTGGTCGGCGGCGGGGACGCTGAGCGCGGCGCGCCAGGTCCTGCGGGCCGTCGTGCTTCCCAACGGGAAGGTCCTGGTCTCGGGCGGCACGGGCCCCGCCGGGACGTCGAACGCGGCGGACGTGTACGACCCCGCGGCGAACGCCTGGACGGCGACGGGCGCGATGGGCGTCCCGCGCTACGGCCATGCGATGGTGCTCGTCGGCGGGACGCCCCTGATCATCGGCGGCGAGAACACGTCGACGAACCTCGCTTCGACCGAGATATACGACGCGGCGGCCAACGCCTGGCTGCCCGGCCCGGGCCTGACGGCGACGAGGAGCTGGCTGCAGGCGGTCGCGCTCGATGACGGGCGGGTCCTCGCGGCGTCGGGACGGCGGATATTGGGCGGCGCGACCCACCTGAACACGGCCGAGCTGCTGGGCGGTGAGGGCGGGCTTATCGTCGCGACGGGCGTGACGGCGGCGGACGCCGAGCACCTGTCGGGCGCGCTCGATCTGACCGGCGCGGCGACGGGCTATTGGGACGTGGTCGTGCGCCAGTCGGGCGGCCG
>JAUYSH010000018.1 GCA_030696455.1 Elusimicrobiota bacterium | reverse complement strand
GAGCGGCGGCCGGCGCGGCCGCGCGCGAGCGCCCGCCTCCGCGGGAGCGCCCGCCGCGGCGGCGGCTGTTCTTGGCCTTCGTGGTGCCTTCGCTCTCGTAAGAGCCGGTGCCCTCGGCCTCCTTCAGCTCGGCCTCCATGTCGCGGTGCGAGGTCCAGATCGTGGCGACGCGCCCGAGGCGCTGAAGCTCGGCGGTCATCGCCGCGAGCGTCGCGTCGTTGGTCACCATCAGGAAGGGCACGCTCTGGGGCAGGACGGCGTGCAGCATGCCCGCGTGGAGCGACATGACGAAGTCGGCGGCGTTGGCGCCGCCCTTGGGCGAGGTCACCGTGCAGAAGTTCGGCAGGCGGGCCAAGGGCTTCTCGAGGTTGCGGGGCAGCAGGGCGCCGGGGCGCAGGAACACGCGCACGAGCGTGGCGCGGGTCACGCGCGCGTCCGGCGGCACGTGCGGGTCGTTGTCGCCGTCGATGAGCAGCACGTTCTCGATCGGGGAGCGGGGCATGGTGTACGCCTCCGGCTCGGCGTAAGGCGTGGTGTCGTAGACGGGCGCGGGGATGGGCGCGACGGGCATGACGTCGTCGGTCCCGAGGTTGTTGGTTTCGGCGATGTTTTCAGCGGTGGATTCGTGTGGGTTTGTCATTGTGTTGATTCAGTATAACAATTACCCCCCCATCCGGTAATCGCCAAACAGCCTGGCCGCTTCGGACTGATTATGAGCGCGGCACAGCAGGCGGATGTTCCGAGGGTCGTCCGAACGGCCGCCCCTCGCCCATGGGACGACATGGTCCAGCTCGAGCCAGGCCGTTTCGCCGCAGCGCAGGCCCTGGGGGCCTAGATGCGCGCAGCGCCCTCCGTCGCGGCGCCAGACGATGTCCTCGACCCATTTCGGGCTGCGCCGGGCGGTCGCCGGGCTGTCGTCCGCTTTTTTCGGGCGCTTCGCGCGACGGGCGGCGAGCTCGGTTTCGACGAGCCTCCTCAGCGACTCCCCGATGACATCCTCCATGGCGCCCTCGGGAAACCGGTGGCGCAGCAGATCTCGCGCCTGCTCGTACCAGCCGTGCACTTCCTCGTCCGCGGTGAAGGTGAAGACGCCGCGCCGCTTTGTCGCTGGTTCCGGCGCGACGGACGCGGCGAGCGGTTTGGCGGACAATGGCGTAGGTTCGGGGGACGAAGGCGTCGATTCGGCGGACGAAGGAGGTGATTCGACGGACGAGGGCATTGATTCGGAGGACGAGGGCGGTGATTCGACGGACGCGGACCTTGATTCGGCGGTCACTGGCGATGCTTCGCCGGACATCAACGGCGGTTCGGCGGATGAAGGCGATTCTGAAAATAGGGCTGGTTCTTCAGACGCGGGCGGCGAAGCCGCCGCAGGCGCGGGAACGGTCGCGGCCGGCGGCAGCGCGCGAATGCGGTCGCGGGGCCCGGCGGAGGGCGGCGACAACTCGGCCACGAGACGCTCGATCTCCCGCGTGCTCCGGCGGCAGGCCTTCCGGATCAGGCCTTCATGATTGGCCGGGGTGAGAAGCGGCTCGATCAGCGCGACGCCGACGAGGTTGAGATCCCCCTTCGATACAAGCCGCAAGATGGAAGGGAACCGGCGCGCCGCGCGCGCGGTCCGCACACGGCGCATGGCGTCCGATTCCGAATACCCGAGGCGACGCGTGAGATACGCGAACGACGATGAGTAGCCCTTCCTTTGGCAGGCGGGTCGCGCGTCGAGCTCGCCCAAATGCAGCAGCAGATCGACGAGCGTGAAGCGCTCGGTGCGCGCCAGCGCTTCGACGCGGCCGAACAGCGCGTCATCGGTCAGGTTCGAGAGGTTCATGCTTATCATACGATCGAACCCCGCGAAAAGTTCCCTCGCGACGGCGACTGGAGGAATGAAAAATGATTATCCGCTAAGCGCTTTTTGGAAATCTACTGTCAGCGCTGACAGTGAAATATGAAATAGCGCCGTGCTTGGCTGCGCTTTCTTCGCGCGAAGTCGCCGTCGCGTCAGCGCGAAGTCGCCGTCGCGTCAGCGAAAGGCGCGCCAGGCCGCGAAATAAAGCTCGGCGTCCGGCGGGAAGCCCTTAAAGCGGGGCGCCCACCCTAAAATCCGGCCCGCCTTGGAGGCGTCCACGTTCTGGTCCAAGGCGAGGCCGTGGGCCATGCCGCCGTAGCGCTTCTCGGCGTCGGCGAAGGGCAGGGCCTCGACGGCCCCGCCGGCGCCGGCGGCGCGCGAGGCGGCCTCGGCCATCTCCCGGACGGTGAAGCGCGAGCCGTCCACGGCGTTGAGGAGCTCGCCGGAGAGGGCGCTTTCGGCGGCGCGGACGTACAGGTCCGCGAGGTCGCTCACGTGCACGACCGCCCAGCGGTTGGCGCCCTCGCCGACGATGGGCGCGGCCTTGTGGTCGACGGCGCCCTGGAACCAGAGCCCGGTCAGGCCTCCCGTTCCCCCGTACACGCAGCCGGGGCAGATCACGAGGCCCTTGGCGGCGAGCACGAGCTTCTCGTGCTCCGAGCGCCAGGGCATCAGCGGCTTGCCGGCGGAGGACTCGTCGAACGGGCCGCCGGAGCCGTACTGCCAGACGCCGGAGGTGTAGAGCACCTTGCCGCCGAGGGCGAGCAAGGCTCCGACCGCTTTGCGGTCGAGCGCTTCATAGTCCGTCCCGTATTCGACCGCGCAGTGGATGAGGACGTCCGATTTCTTCCAAGCGGACGGGTCGCGCATGTCGCCGAGCACCGGCTCGATCTCGGCGGAGGCCAGCAGTTTCGCCTTGGCGGTCGAGCGCGTCAGCCCCGCGACGCGGTGGCCGCGGCGGCGCAGGGCCTCGGCGACGGCGCGGCCGATATAGCCCGTGGCTCCGGTGACGAAGATATTCATCGGACCGTGGGCTTCTTGACGCGCATCGGCGCGAACTTGTGCGCGATCCAGTCGTACAGGAAGTCGGGGATCGCGGGCAGGACGTATTTGCTCGCGTAGGAGAGCTGCCAGGGGAAATGCACGACGCGGCGCTTGGCGTCGATGCCGGCGAGCATCTCGGCGACGCCGTCCGGGGTCTCCATCAGGAAGGGCATCGTGCCCGGGTTGTTGCGGTCGGTCATCTCGCTGCGCACGAAGCCGGGGCAGACGGTCACGATGGAAACGCCGGTGCCGATGAGGTCCACGCGCGCCGACTCGAGCAAGGTGATCAGGGCCGCCTTGCTCGCGGAGTACGGGCCGGACTTGGGCAGGCCGCGAAAGCCCGCCAGCGACGCCACGCCCGCGATGGTCCCGGATTTCTGGGCGAGCATGTCGGGGAGCATGGCCTCGAGCCAATGGCAGACGCCGAAGACGTTCGCGTCGAACGTCCACTGCACGGACTCGGCCTTGAACTCGCGCGCGCTCATCATGTCGCCGACGCCGGCGTTGAGCACGGCGTAGTCGAGGCCCCCCCACGCGGCCTTGACCGCGGCGTAATGGGCCTTCACCTCGGCGGGCTCGGTGACCGAGCCGCACAGGACGAGGGCCTCGCCGCCCGCGGCCTTGACGAGGCGCGCCGTCTCCTCCAACTGCTCGCGGCGGCGGCCGCTGACCGCGACGCGCCAGCCGCGTCGCGCCAGCTGGACGGCGGCCTCGCGCCCGAGGCCGGAGGTGGCTCCGGTGACGAGCGCGCGGCTCACGCCGCGGCCGGCACGGGCTTGACCAGCGCCAGCAGATCCTTGGCCCGTACGTGCAGGTCGAGGGCTTCGGCCTCGGCGGGGTAGAGGGCCAGGCGGCGCTCGAGGCACCGGATGAGCTGCTCGATCTTGCGCAGGGAGCGCGGATGGCGCCGGGCCTGGGTGATGAACGCCGCGTACTCCGCGGGCGAGGCTTCCTTGAGCATGTAGCGCCAGTTCGTCGCGTCGGAGAAGGTCAGCGCGTCCGCGGAGACCACGGCGTCGATCTGAGCGCGGTGCGCATCGGGGTCCAGGTAGGTCCCGAAAAGCCGGTCCATGAGAGGATGCACGATGGTGAAGTTCATCGCCTGATCCCAATGGTGGAGCAGGTGGATGTCGGCGAGGTGCTTGAAGTAGGCGCGGTCCTTCCAGGGGTGCTTGACGAGGTGGAAGCGGGAATGGGTCTCGTCGACGAGGAGCTTGGCGTACGCCGCGACGCCCGCGACGAAGGCGAGCGTGCCGACGTTGGCGCCGTGCGTCCACAGCGCCAGGCAGGCCGCGATCCAGCCCGGGACGAGCCACGAGAGCGCGAGCCCGGTCTCCGAGGCGACGTAGCCGGTGTCGCGCTTATAATGGTCGCCGATCGGGTAGATCACCATGTGGTGCAGCCAGTGATACATCTGGTTGCGGCGCACGGTCCCGGACTTCCGCGTCAGCCAGCCGACGTGCTGGAAGAAGCGGTGGTAGGCGTAGCCGAAGGACTCGACGAGCAGGACGCCGCGCAGGAACATCACGATCGGCTTGGTCCAGGAGGGCAGGTACATGGCGGAGAAGGGCTCCGCCCAGGCGAAGGCGATCAAGGCCAATATGCCGGTCGCGGTCCAAACCTCCAGCAGACGTTTCTTCAAGGAAGCGTCCGGACGGCGCAGAAGCGCGGTCCACAGCTCGAGATCCAGAGTGTTGATCATGGCTTCAGCCTATCAAATCGGCGACGGCGCTTCGATAGCGTGCGGGTGAATTCTAAGCGACGCGTCCCCCCGGCCCCCGGCTGGGCCATTAGGCCCAGGCGCGCGCGGCGTTTTCCCTCTACAATCGCTATAATAGACGCAGGAGACCCCCGACCATGCGCAACGCCTTGATTCGGCTCGCGCCGTGCGCCGTTTTCCTGTCCGCCCTCGCGTCCGCCGGGGTCGTCGAGACGCCGGTCACGACCAACACCAACACCAACACCGGCTCGGCGGGGGCCGTGCCCGGCATCGGCGGCAACGCCCCCTCCGCCACGCTCGGCGGCGCGAACACCACGGGCGGCCTCGGCCTTCAGCCCGGGATCGGCGCAGTCGGCGTGGCCCCGTCTCCCGTCGCCGGCGCCGTCAACCCGGCGGTCGTCAATCCCTCCGCCGTGAACCCGGCCGTGTCCCCCGTCGCCGGCGCCGCGCTCCCGATCAAGTCCGTCGCCAGGCCCGCGGCCCAGCCGGTCGCGCCCAAGGCGGCCCCCGTCGCGCGCCCCGGCGCGCCGATCGCGACGCCGTTCGCCGCGAAGCCGGCCGCTCCCGGCGTCAAGCAGGACCCGAGCGCCTCCACCGTTCTCGACACGACCGCCCAGGGCATCTCCGCCGGCCGCCGGGCCGAGGCCGCGGGCGGAGACGGTCTGTCCGTGCGGCAGGCGCTCGACCGCGCCTACGATTCCTCCGTCAGCGCCGGCGACATCGGCGGCGGCTCCTCCGTGGCCGGCAAGTTCTCCACCGCCCGCGAGAAGGTCGCGGGCCTCGTCGGCGTCGCCAACAACTCCGCGCCCGCCGACGCCCCCCGCCTCTACGCCTCGGCCGTCAAGACCGCCGAGGAGACCTTGCCTTCCGGCGCGGCCGCCGCCGTCACCAAGGCCGTGCTGTCCTTCGCCGCGCGCAAGGCGGACAGCTCGCTTTCCGCGCTGGCTCAGTCCGCCTACGCCGCCGCCAGCGCCGGCCAGGCCGCCGAGACCCGCCGCCTGGTCAAGTCGCTCGACCAGTGGGAGGGCCTCCTCGGCGCTCCCGGGCGCCCGCTGATCTCCAACGGCGACCGCCTCAAGGCCGGCGTCGAGACCGCCCTCGCCCAGTCCCAGTCCGGCGCGAAGACGTCCGCGCCCCGCGTCTGGGTCGTCAAGCGCGGGGAGTCCTACGTCGCCGCCTTGCCGGGCACGACGGTCGAGAAGGTCCCCGGCCTCGGCGCGTCCTTCGCCCTCAAGCTCGAAGCGCTCTCCGGCGCCCCCTTGGCCGACGCCTACCGCGCCTTCGCCGCGAAGCCGGGCGTGCGCACCGCGGTCGCCGCGCGCGTGGCGCTGGGCGAGTCCGTCCCCTCCGCGGTCATGGGCACGGGCTGGCTGTGGCTCAAGCACCTGGTCGCGCGTGCCTGGAGCGCGCTGACCTCCTTCCTGCCGGGCCGCAGCCTCCCGACCACGGCGAATGCCGGGACCTTGCCGCGCCTGCGCGAGGCGGCGAAGGCGTGGAGCGAGGCCGCGACCGCGGGCGCGTCGAGCCTGGAGGCCGAGTCGGCGGTGCGCAGCAGGCCATGCACCGTATAGGGCTGGCGCCCAACCTCGGTCGTCACCCAGCC
>JAUYSH010000090.1 GCA_030696455.1 Elusimicrobiota bacterium | reverse complement strand
AAGGCATCTCGGAAGATGAAGAAGTTTTTCGACATGGCATTTGGCGAGTACAACGACCGCATCGCCTTTTATTCGTTGCTCGCTTCCCAGGAGATCGAGGGCAAGCCCGTCTATTGCGACATGTACCTTCATGGGAAGGTCGGAATCTTCGACGACGAGTGGCTGACCATTGGCTCTGCCAACGTCAACTCGTTCAGCATGGAGAAACACTCCGAAATGAACGTGGCCATCAAGACGCCGATTGCAGGCGTCTTGCGCCGGCATCTGTGGAACGAGCATTTGGGACAGGATATCCACGCCTCAACTACGCCTCATGATGCATTCATGCTCTGGGCCGCGGCGGCGCGGGCCACGCGTGAGGCTCGTGAAATGGGGATTATTCCAACGGCTCGAGTAATCCCGTTCCGCCCCCCATACATCTTTGCGCCCGAATAGATATGAGAACTAAGAGCTGCCTCGCGTTGCTCGTGTTGATCCTGGCTCTGCCGGCCGGCGCCGCGAGCTTTCCGCGCACCCTGGACCGTGCAGAGATGGCAAGTCTTCAAGAGCATTTGCCCTTTGGCCTTCCCTCTGACAGCGAGTTGCTTTTCCGAAAGGGGTTCATAGTCAGCCATAACAACTGGCTCAAAATTCCAAACTGGGCTGTGTACCACATCGCCACAAGCACGCTAAGGGATTACGCTGGTCGGGAGGATGACTTCAGGCCGGACCGGGATCTGCAAGCCTGGCAGCGTTCGGAATTAGCAGACTATGCGAGGAGCGGCTACGCGAGAGGACACATGGCGCCGTCTGCGGCCATAAGGCGGAGCCGCGAGGCGAACTCGGAGAGCTTTTTACTCTCGAACATGGTGCCGCAGATTGGGCCAGGCTTTAACAGCGGCATCTGGGCGTACCTCGAGGACAAGGTTCGCGACTGGGCTATTAGCCGGGGAGAAGGTTGGGTTTTCGTTGGCCCCGTTTTTCAGGATACGGATAACGATGGGCAGATGCAGTTTAAGCTGCTCGGAAAGAGCCGCGTTGCAGTACCCAGCCACAACTTCATGATCCTGGTCACTAAGGATCGGCAGGGTATCTTAGACACCATTGCGTTCATGCTGCCCAACTCCAAGGCGAAGAAGGAACTGCTGCCCACCTTCATTGTTGATATCAAAGAGGTCGAGCGTTTGACGGGTTTGGACTTTCTCGCAGACCTCGATGACGACAAAGAAGACGAGCTCGAAACAAAGCGCCCGTCCACGCTTTGGGCTCAGTAAACCGCCACTGACGTCCCCCGTTGTTTGGAGCACTCAATGTGTGACTCCGGCGGGCCTGGTCCTCAGCGCGAGTGCGTTTCCACCTTCTCGCACTTGACAGACAATACTGCCTGTCATATACTCTTTCGCGCAGACACTATTGTCTGCCGAATGAGAGTGCTTGGAGGAAAAATGGCAACGACGATTTCAAACAGCGCGTACGCCATCTTGCGTACGCTAGTGGCGAGGGGCCGCAGGGTAGTCACGACAACGGAGATCCGAGAAGCCGTCGGCTTCGACCCACACCCAATGCTAGGCCGGGACATCGTCGGGCGCCGTTGGGCTGATCCCTGGGACAGCATAACACCGGAAAAACGCGGCGTTCAGATCACCGCGCTGGGGGAGGCAGCTTTCGAGCTGGGCCGCCTCGAGCGCGGGGATGCGATGCCCGCGCAGGTTGGGGCGCCCATTATTCGGACAGGAAAGGCGCGTGACGTTGAATGGTGGGACGCCCGTGTGAACAGGGGCGCTCCAGACATCGACCCCGAGGGCTCAAAGTAGCGCTCCATTCAGTTGAACCGACCTGCAGTCAAGGAAGCAACTAAACGATATGCCAACAATTGACGTTGATGACTTTGCACAGGAAATTGAATGCGTGTTTGAAGGAGAACGATATTCAGTTCGGGACAACGGAGCAGTCTATCGACATCAACCAATCGGGAAGCGTGCGCGCTCCGTTGACAATCAGTGGACATTTGGAAAGGAAAATTCCACAAATCCATACTTGCACATATCCGGAGTCCGCATTCACAGGATCGTAGCCACGGCTTTCCACGGAAAGCCCCCTGATCCCAAATACGTCGTCGATCACATCGACTCAAACTGCAGGAACAATCGACCTGAGAACTTGAGATGGCTCACTCGTTTGGAGAATGCCCTAAAAAATCCAGCGACGCGAAAGAAAATCGAGTACTTGTGCGGCAGTATCGAGAATTTTCTCAAAAATCCATCAATGCTAAATAGTCTGCAACGTGAGCCCAACTTCGCCTGGATGCGAGCAGTAACCCCAGAAGAAGCTCAAAACTGCTTGACGCGAATGAGTATTTGGGCGAACACGAAAAGCACTCCTCCCAAACCTGGACACAAACTAATCTCCTCCAAGAACTTTACCGAGCGAATCTACAGCCCGCTCAAAAAATGGGAGGTTTTTGGCAGAGAGCCCGGCCTAGACCTCTCGTTAACACCTTGGTGCGCACAGTACATGTGGGGAAACGACAGGCATTTTCCGAGCTGCCCCAAAGCTTTCGGAGATAGTCCTCTTGATGAATATTTCCAGAATCTGAACACGGGCGCAGTCCTGTCATGTGGCGAAGACGCTGCTGAGTCCACACAGCTTAAAGTTGTACAGGCGGTGATTCTGCGAGATAAAGCAGCAATTCTCATATTGTGTGAAGGAAAGGATCAGGGTTTCTCCATCGTCGCAGTAGTGCTCGATGCCAAGTCGCGGCACTTTATACACATGTTGCTTGGTTCATATTCAACGAGGAGTGACGCGGATGCCGACTTCGCTAATAAGAAGGAATTGACAGATTTTGAGTCGGCTGCTTATACATTTGCTTACAAAGGGCCCATGCATTTTGAATTTCCTGAAGATCGCACGTACTTCGAAGGACTTCTTTGCCGACCTGGCGAAACGATTCATCGATATCACGAGCTATTTGACTCGAGACCTGCCATTACTAAGCGGCGGGAATTCAATCAGAAACGAGCTGCGCTAGTAGAAGTTCTTATCGCTGAAAGCGGCCGACGGTGCCTACTTGCCTATCCAGAACTCTGTGATATTGGGAGCGGCATCTCCGTGGACCACATTATTCCTCTCTCCTCGAACAAGCTTAACAAAGAGCTTCGAAATCTGGCTCCGAAATCCGGCAGGAAAGTAGCACCTCAGAGCTTTGGTTCAAACCATATTAAGAATCTCATCGTCGCCTGCAGCAACTGTAATGGGCACAAGAAGCACCGATTCTTGGAGGCAAGTCGGCTTCAAAAACTTCTAGCACTGAGGTACAGTACCTCAGGACGTGCTTTTTAGCGATTCGCCTGCTATACTTTCTATACGACTGCTAGGTTCGATCCTGAACCTGATGAAACTGCGGTCGGTCGCGACGGGCAGTTTTCACCAGTTGGCTCTAGGCTCATAACCTTGAGGTCGCTGGTTCAAATCCAGCCCCCGCAACCATTTAGACGAATTCGAACCCGTAACTAGAAATGTCGGGACCGACCCTCAGGCTAACGCCTGGGGGTTTTGTGTTTCAGGAGAGCGCGCGCAGCGCGTCGAGGTCGGCCGCCGTCAGCTCGAGCGAAAGCGCCTCGAGGTCGTCCCGCATGTGGCGCGGATCCGTCGTGCCGGTCAGCGGAAGTATGCCGAGCGCGGCCGCGAACCGGAACACGACCTGGGCGGGCGTCGCGTTCAGCCGCTCCGCGATCGCGGCCGTCGCCGGATGGCCGACGACTCTTGGATTGGCGGTGAGCAAAGAGAAGCCCTGGTAAACGATACCGTTGGCGAGGCAGTGCTCCCGCACGTCCCGGTCCCAGCCCCGCGCCGCGTAGCAGCGATTCTGCACGTACGCCGGGCGGATTTTCGCGCCCTCGAGCTCGCGCAGCTGACCCAGCCCGACGTTGCTGATGCCGATCGCCTTGGCTTTCCCGGCGAGGTGCAGCGCCTCCATCTCCCCCCACACCGCCCAGTCGTCCTCGTCGAGCACGCCGGCCCCGGTGGGCCCGTGCATGAGGAAGGAGTCGAGGAAGTCGACGCCGAAGTTCTTCAGCGAGCCCGCGAAGGAGGCGCGCACCTGCGTCGCGACGTCGTCTTCGGGATCGTAGGGCATGCGCTGGTCCTGCCCGTCGGGAGACGTGTACTTGCTCTGCAGGAACAGCTCGGCGCGCGGCACGGCGCTCTCGCGGATGGCGGCCCCGGCGAGGTCCTCGCTGTAGTGCTTTTTCTGGTTGGCGGTGTCGAAGGCGCGGTAGCCGGCGGCGAGGGCCTTCGCCACGAGCTCCGTGGTCGCCTCTTTTTTCCAGGCCGTTCCGTAGATGATCCCGGGCTTCTGCATGCCCGCAGAATAGCATTCCTCGCGCATGTGTTTATTCCCGAACGGGAATACCACTTGCGAAATCCGACTATCCCGCTATAATATTCCCGATCAGGAATATAATGGATACTAACCCACACGAAACCTTGCCTATCGCGGCCAAGAATCCTGCGGATATCGGGCGCGCCGTTCTCGAAGCGCGCAAGCGCGCCGGATTGAAGCAGGCCCAAGCCGCCGCGCTGTGCGGCGTGGGAACGCGGTTTCTTTCCGATCTCGAAAACGGCAAGCCGACGCTCCACCTCGGCAAGGTCCTTCAGGTGCTGCAAGGCTTCGGGCTGCGCCTGATCATCCAACGCAAGGAGTTCGCGCAATGAGCGACACGCTCGACGTATTCCGGGGAGCCAAGCGCGCCGGGCGCCTGCGCCGGGATGAGGGCGGCCTCCTCGAGTTCCAGTACGACCGGAATTGGCTGGCCGACGCGGACGCTTCACCGATCTCCGTCCGGCTTCCCCTGCGGACGGAAGCCTTCGGCGACGACCCGTGCCGCGTCTTCTTCGGCAATCTCCTGCCCGAGGGAGCGACTCGCCAAATGATCACGGCCAAGCTCGGAATCTCCGAATCGAACGATTTCAAACTCCTCGAGGTCCTCGGAGGCGAATGCGCGGGCGCTCTTTCAATCGTTCCGGAAGGAGAGGCGGCGAGCGCGTCCGGCGGCTACGAGCCGCTGTCGCGAAAGGACCTGGATCGCATGATCGAAGAGATGCCGCGGACCCCCCTCCTGCTCGCGCGCGAGGACCTGCGGCTCTCTCTGGCCGGCGCTCAGCAGAAAATTCCCCTGTTCCACGAGAACGGAAAGTTTTTCCTTCCGCACGGCTCGTTCGCCAGCTCGCACATCCTCAAGCCGGCCATTCCGGGCTTCGAGGGCGTCGTCGAGAACGAAGCCTTCTGCATGGCGCTGGCGCGGCAGGCCGGCCTCCCCGTCCCCTCTTCGACTTTGGTCGCGGGCAAGCACCCGTTTTATCTCATCGAGCGCTACGATCGCGTCCGGGGAGAGGACGGCAAGCTCGTCCGCCTTCACCAGGAGGACTTCTGCCAGGCGCTCGGCTATTCCTACGGCCGGAAGTACGAGGCCGACGGCGGGCCCGGGCTCGAGGCTTGCTTCGGCCTCCTCGCCGAGCACGGCACCCAGCCCGCGCTCGATAAGATGACCATGCTTCGCTGGGTCATCTTCAACCATCTCATCGGCAACTGCGACGCTCACGCCAAGAATCTCTCGATGATGATCGGGAGGGAGGATTACAGGCTTTCGCCGCTTTACGACCTTCTCTCCACGCGGGTCTACGGCCGGCTGTCGCCGAAGTACGCCATGAGGATCGGCAAGCAATACCGGGCGGAGTGGGTCTTGAAGGAGCATTGGGAGCGTCTCGCCGAGGAGGCCGGCGTCGGCGCCAAGGCCGTCCTGGAGCTTTGCGGCGAAATGGGAGAGAGCGTCCCCGAGCTCGCCCGGCCGCTCGCCGCCGCGTTCACCGAGGAGCACGGCGGCAAGGAAACCATCGATACGATACTCAAGAACATATCGTCGTTGGCGAAAAAGATGCGGGAGGCGCTCAAGCGCTGACGCGTCAGCGCTTCTTCTTCTCGAGCGCGGCCTTGAACAGCTCGGCCATGGCGGACGGGGGCCCGCTCTCTTCCTGCTGCTTGCGCCACTCCTCGGCGCCCGTGTCGCGGGGAAGCTCGAGCGAGATGCGCCGCTCGGAGAGCTTGACCTCCGCGACCTGGACCGAGATCGTCTCGCCGACCTTCTGCCGGTCGAAGGAGAAGTCCGGCGCGTCCTCCGTCTTGGACTGGTGCAGGAGGCCGACGACGCCCGGCTCGAGCTGTACGAACAGGCCGTAGGGCTCCTTGCGCGTGATCTTGCCCTCGACGACCCGGCCGGGGGCGTACTTGGACCAGGGGTCCTCGACCGCGGGGGCGGCGGGCCTCGCGGGACGCTCGGCGACCTGCTTGAGGGAAAGGGCGATCTTGAGGCGGCCCTCGACCGTCTCGCGCTTGAGAAGCTTGACGGAGACGGACTGGCCGACGCTCAGGAGGTCGGACGGCGACTCGACGCGCGACCAGGCGAGCTCGGAGACGTGCGCGAGGCCCTCGACGCCCGGGACCAGCTCGACGAAGGCGCCGAACTTCTCCAGGCGCGCGACGGTCCCGGTCACGACGGAGCCGTCGGGGTTCGAGGCGAGGAAGGCGTCGGCGGCGCGGCCCTGCTCTTCCTCGAGGAGCTTGCGGCGGGAGACGACGGCGCCCTTCTCGGCGAGCTCGGTCAGGAGGAAGGCGTAGGTCCTGCCGACGTGCTCCGCGCCGGTCTCGGTGCGCTTGACGTCGATCTGGCTGATGGGGCAGAAGGCGGACTTGCCCTTTACGCTTACGCGCAACCCTCCTTTACAGACCTCGACGACGCGGCCCTCGACGGGACGGCGCAGCTCGAAAGCTTCCTTGAGATCCTCGGCGATGTTCTTGTCGGTGGGGTTCGCAGAGAGGCGGACCTGGCCGTTGCGGACCGAGGTCACGTACAGGTCGAGCACGTCCCCCGCGGAGACGGAGACCTTGCCCTCCGCGTCGCGGAAGTCGGCGGTCGCGACGACGCCCTCGCGGCCGGGGCCGAGCGCGACCGAGGAGTCCTCGCGGCCGACGGCCAGGAGCTCGCCGCGCACCCGGTCCCCGACGGCCGGCGTCGAATCCGACGCCTCGAGGGAGGCCCCCAGCAGCGCCGAGAAATCCTCAGCCGGCTCTTGGTCTCTTGAATCCGTCACGCGCGCGGTCTACCTGACTTTGCGCATGAAGCGATTCTTGACGTTCGCTTCGATGAAGGTGCCCAGGCCCTTGCCGGCGAGCGCGAGCGTCTTCATCTTGGCGATGTTGACGGGGTCCGCGCTCTGATTGGTGTAGATGTAGACGGTGTTGTCCGCGAAGCGGATCGTCATGGCGTCCTTGGCGATCTCGTAGCGGGCGACCGTGGAGGCGCCGCTGAGATTCTTGTAGCGGGTGAACATGCGCGGCTTCTTGGGGGTTAGCATGCCTTCATTATGCGACTTCCGGAGCGTTTCGCCAAGGGGCATAAGCTATAATCCCCGCCGATGAAATCACGCGCCGCCCTCGCCGTCGCCGCCGCCTGGCTGCTGGTCTGCCTGGCCGCGGGCGCGCGCTTCCCCGCGGCGGCGATCGCGACGGCCCTGGCCGCGCTGTGGGTCCTGCGCTCGCTGGACGGCGGCTGGGAGAAGCGGCCGGCGCTGGCGCTGGCGCTCGCGCACGTCGCGCTGTACATGTCCACCTTCCGCTGGCACGGAGGCGACGACATCCCCAACAGCCTCCTTCCCTTCGCCCTGCTGCGCCACGGGACGCTCGCCATGGACGCGGTCATGCATCCGTGGCTGACCGGCCGCGAGCTCGACTTCCTCGTGCCGGGCTCCCAGGGGCGCACGCTGTCGGTGTATCCCGTGCTGCCGGGCCTGCTGGCCGTGCCGTTCTATCTCGTCACCGCGCTGTTCAACCCGCCCGTGAGCCCGGGCTTTCTCCACGATCTCTCGAAGCTCTCCGGCGCCGCCATCACGGCGGCGTCGGTCGCCGTATTTATCGCGCGCTGCGCGACCGCTGTTCCGCGCGCTGGGCGCTGTGGCTCGCCGTGCTGTACGGCGCGGGCTCCTGGGCTTTCAGCGTCAGCTCGCAGGCGCTGTGGCAGCACGGCCCCGCGCAGCTCGGCGTGGCAATCGGCCTGTGGGGCCTGGCGGGCAAGGGCCCGGGGCGCGCGGCGGCCGCGGGCTTCGGCTTCGCGCTGTCGGTCGCGGCCCGTCCCGACGCCGTGTTCCTCGCGGCCGGCGCCGCCGGGCTGTGGCTCTTTCACCGCACGCGGGAGCTGCCGGCGTTTCTCGGCGGAGCGGCGCTGCCCGCCGCCGGGCTGTTCGCCTACTGGCTCGCCTACGCCGGCCGGCTCGCGCCGCCCGAGTTGGGCATGCAGTCGCGCAACTTCGTCGGGCCGCAAGCGGAGGCTTTGATCGGGTTCTTCCTGACCCCCGCGCGCGGCCTGCTGTTTTATTTTCCGCCCTTCCTGATCGCGGCGTGGGCGGCCGTCCGCCGCCGCGACGCCGAGACGCTGTGGCTCGCGGCCGGCTGCGCGGGGACCTTGCTCTTCCTCTCCTGCTACGGCAACTGGGTCGGCGGCCTGTCCTTCGGCACCCGCTACTTCGCCTCGATGACGATGATCTTCCTGTGGTGGCTGACGCCGTACGAAAAAGAGATCGCCGCCTCCACGGTTCTGCGCCGCGCCTGGGCGTACTCGGCCGCGGCCGCGCTCATCATCCACGCGCTGGGCGGCTACCTGCGCTGGCCCGGCACCTACGAGACCGCGCGCACGCTCGAGCGCCTGTGGCTTCTCACCGAGCACCCCGTCTTCCACCTGCTCGACGCCAAAGGCGGCCTCGCCGACTGGCCCCTCGCCCTGCGCGCTCTCGCCGTCGCCGCCCTCGCCGCCGGCTGGGTCGCGCTCTCCCGGCGTCTTGAGCGCACGCTACGGCAAAGCTGACACGGGCCGGGGAGGAGCCGCCACGCTTATCGAGATCACGCCCGGCGGCTCGGCTCAGGCGGTGCTGAGGCCCGGCGGCGGCTTCATGTCCTGAGGGGTGTGGGGTCGCCGCGCCGTTTGCGCTCGAAGCGCGGTCGACCCCAAGCGAGGCTCAATGCCGAGCGGCCCCGAAGGACATGAAACCGCCGTCGGGCCGTCGCGAGCCGTTGCCGTAAAGCCGTTAAGCGCGGGCGAGGGCGTAGACAGAAAGTCCGAACGGAGGAGGCAGGAGTCGTCCGAGGCGCCTCTCGAGGTCGAGCCAGCCGGCGAGCGCGGCGTTGAGCGGCGCGGGCGGCATGGCGAGGTCGGAGCGGGCCTCGCCTCCGGATGAGCGCGTGGCCGCGCGCCAGGCCAGCGCGACCGGGAACAGCGCCGCGTTCCAGTACTCGCAGCGCTCGACGGCGAAGCCCGCCCCGCGCAGAAGCTCGGCGACGCGCGGGCGGCGGTAGCGCCGCGTCACGCCCACGGCTTCGTCGTGGCGCCCGCGGGCGCAGTCGAAGGCCGGAAGATTGAGGAGGAGGCAGCCGCCGGGGCGCAGCGCGCCGCGCAGGCGGGCGAGGGCCGCGGCCTCGTCGGCCGCGTAATAGAGCGTGTCGAGGCATATGATCGCGCGCTGCCCGGCGACCGGGGGCGCGTCGTCGAGCCCCGCGCGCACGAGCCGCGGGGCGCCCGCGGCGCGCGCGGCGCTCAGCGCCTCCTCGGCCGGATCGAGCCCGGTGTAGTCGAGGGCCGGCCAGCGGCGGCTCAGCGCCCGCCATGTCCCCCCCGTGCCGCAGCCGGCGTCGAGCACGGGGTCGCCGTCGCGCAGGCCGTCGGCCGCGAGGTCCGACACGACGCGCCGGCGCAGCGCCCGGTACCACCAATGGCGCTCCTCGACGTCCGCCATGCGGCGGTGCTCGGAGGGCTTCACGCGCAGGCGCGCACGGCTTCGACGACTCGGCGCGCCTCGGCGGGGCGCAGCTCCGGATAAAGAGGAAGGCTCACGATCTCGCGCGCGAGGCGTTCGGTGACCGCGAGGCCGCCCGGCCCCACGCGGCAGGCCGGCGCGTAGCCCCTCTGTCGGTGGACCGGGACCGGATAATGCACGGCGGTCTCGATCCCGCGGGCCGCCAGGCGTCGGCGCAGGAGGTCGCGTCGAGGAGCGCGGGCCACGAAGAGATGATAGGCGTGACGCCGGCGCGGGGCGTCGTCCGGGCAGGCGAGCCTATCCGCGAAGCCCGCGCGGTAGAGCGCGGCGACCGCCCGGCGCGCCCGGATCCAGCCCGGCAGGCGCGCGAGCGCCGCGGACAGGAACGCCGCCTGAAGCTCGTCGAGGCGGCTGTTGTGGCCGGTCTCGCGCGCGACCTGCGCCTCCTCGTAGCCGTAGAAGCGCAGCCGGCGCAGGCGCGCCGCGAACGAGGCGTCGTCGGTCGTCACCGCGCCGCCGTCGCCGAGGGCGCCGAGGTTCTTGGTCGGATAGAAGCTGAAGGCGCCCGCCAGGCCGTGGCCGCCGGCGGGCCGGCCGTCGTACAGCGCCCCCGCGGCCTGCGCGCAGTCCTCGATGAGCGGCAGGCCCTTGGCGCGCGCGAGGTCCTTGAGGGCGGAGAGGTCGGCGCACAGGCCGTAGAGGTGGACGGGCAGCAGGGCCTTGGTGCGGCGCGTGATCGCGCGCGCGGCGGAGGCGGGATCCATCGTCATCGTCCCGGGCTCGACGTCGGCGAGGACGGGCACGGCGCCGCACTGCAGGATCGCGGCGGCGGTGGGCACGCAGGTATGAGAGACGGTCACCACCTCGTCGCCCGGGCCCACGCCCGCGGCGCGAAGGGACAGCCACAGCGCGTCCGTCCCGGAGGCGACCGCGACGCAGTGGCGCGTCCCGGCGGCGAGCGCGAACGCCGCCTCGAAGGCCTCCACGCGGGGGCCCAGGATGAAGCGCCCGCCCTTCAGGACGCCGCGGAACGCGCGCTCGTACTCAGGACGCAGCGACGCGGCGCGGCGGGACAGCGCCAGGAAGGGAACGCGCGACGACGCCGTAGGTCTCGGCATGCTCATAATAGAATTCGAGGGTGGAGCGCAGGCCCTCTCGCAGCGGCGTGCGCGGGGCCCAGCCGGTCAACGAGCGCGCCAGGGCGATGTCGCACCAGCTGTCGCCGATGTCGATGCTGCGGCGCTCCTCGGGGAGCGGCTCCAGGCGCCAGCGGCCCCGCGGGACGATCTCGATGAGCGTATCGGCCAGGTCGCGGAAGGAGACGGGGCGTCCGCCCCCGACGTTCATGGCGCGCCCGACGGCGGCGGGAGCGGCGGCGGCGGCCAGGAAGGCGTCGACGGCGTCCTCGACGTAGAGATGGTCGCGGCGCAAGGTCCCGTCGCCGAACACGACGAGCTCCTCGCCGCGCAGCAGGCGGCCGACCCAGTAGCCGAGAAAGTTCTGCCGCGCGTCCGAGGCGCGCATGCGCGGGCCGTACACGTTCGTCAGGCGCAGGACGGACACGCGCATATCGTGCAGGGACGCGTACTGCAGGCAGAGCTGCTCCGCGGCGGCCTTGTGCACGCCGTTGGGATCGAGCGGCCTCAGCGGATGCGTCTCGTCGACGGGCAGGCGCTCGGCGCGCCCGTACACCTGCCGGGTGCTCGCGTGGACCAGGGCGGCCAGCGGCGCGGCGCGGCGGACCGCCTCGAGGACCGACAGCGGCCCGCGCAGGTTGTGCTCGAGGTCGCCCTCGGGGTCGCGCACGGAGTCGAGGTGCCCGGTGCGCCCGGCCAGGTTGAACACCGCGTCGCGCCCCTCGGCCAGAGACTCCACGAGGAGACGGTCGCGCGCGTCGCCGAAGACCACCTCCACCCCCGCCGCGGCGTGGCCTTCGCGCCCGCCGCCGCCCTCGAGCAGGCAGTCGAGCGCTGCGACCTTCCAGCCGGCCTTCACGAGGCGCTCGCACAGGGCCGCGCCGATGAAGCCCAGCCCCCCGATGACGAGCGCGGAGCGCGGGGCTCTAGCTCCCGACATCGGCGTCCTCCGGACGCGCCGCGCCGACGAGCTCGCGTACCGCCGACTGCGGCAGGCGGTTGGCCATGAGGAACAGGCGCCCGAGGTACTCCCCGATCACGCCCAGGATGAGCAGCTGCGCGCCCGAGAAGACCAGCACGAGCACCGCCAGGTGCGCCCAGCCGGGCGGGGTCGGCTTCCCGAGGAATCGCTCGATGAGGACCTCAGCGGTGAGCACGCCCCCGAGTGCGACCATCGCGGCGCCGAGCAGGCTGCTCAGGCGCAGGGGTGCCACGGAGAAGTTCACCGCCATGTTGAGCCAGAGCCGGCCGAGGCGGCGCAGGTCGTAGTTCGACGCCGCCCGCTCGCTCGGCGAGTGGGCGCAGTCGACGACCTCGATGCGGCCGGCGTACTGCAGGGCGAGGCCGTCGAGATAGGGGAACGGGCCGTCGTAGCGCGTCACCTGCGACACGAGCCAGCCGCTCAGGCACTTGAAGCTCGACAGATAGAGGTCCTTGGGCTTGCGGATGAGCAGCCCCGCGACCCAGCCGTTGAAGCGGCTGCCGGCCAGGCGCCACCAGGCGTGATGGCGCGCGGGATAGCGGGAGTACACCAGGTCCGCGTCGGACTCCCGCGCGCGCTCGAAGAGACGCAGCGCGTCCGCGGGGCGGTTCTCGCCGTCGTCGTCCATGACGACGACGTAGCGCCCCGCGGCCAGGCGCAGGCCGGCGAGCACGGCGTTGTGCTCGCCGAAGTTGCGCGAAAGGCGGGCGAACACCGCCTTCCCGGGATGGCGGCCGGCGAGCTCGCGGCAGACCCGGGCGCTCTCGTCGCGGCTTCCGTCGTCGACAAGCACGAGTTGGACGCGGACGCCGGCGAAGGCCGCGAGCACTTCCTCCGCGACGCGGGCCACGGAGCCCGCGGAGTTGAAGACGGGGATGACGACCGAGCACTCCGGGCGGGCTGGACTCACCGTCGTATTTTAGCAATATTTCCGTCAAAACCTGAGGCTGTAGCGCGCGGTGAAGGAGAGGAGGCTCAGGGGCGCGCGGATGCCCTCGAGCCCGAGGGCGCGGCCTCGGGGCGTCTCGGCGTAGCCGGCGTGGGCGAGCCCCGTCCACCCCGCCTCGAGCGTCACGAAGCCGGGCCCGGCCGCGTCGAGGTCCAGGTCCACCCCGAGCCGGGCCGAGGCCGCCGGCGTCCAGGCCGCGTCGTCGATCAGGCGCCGCGTCTCGCGGGTCCCGGTGTCGGCCCATTCCGAGGGCTTCACGTCGACCGTCGTCTTGTTCCAGGCGCCGCCGGCGCCGAGCAGGACGAACGGCGTCGCCGCGCCGCGGCGCAGGAACGAATAGCGCAGCAGGGCGAGCATGAGCCACGTGTCGCCCCGGACGCTGGCGTCGGCCGCCGGGTAAAGGCGCGTCGACAGGGTGCCGTCGCGGGTGACGTAGTCCGCCTCGAGCCCCGCGCCGAGGCGCGGCGTGAGGAAATGCACGTACTGCGCGCCGAGCCCCACGCCGAGGTCGCCGTTGTCGGCGGAGCCGCCGCCGACGCCGCCGCCGAAATGGACCTTGCTCACCGGCTCGACGAGGCCGAAGCCGATGGAGACCATGCGCCGGCGCTGCGCGGGCGCCTCGGGGGCGGCGGCGAGGGCGGGGACGCCCGCCGCGAGCAGGGCCGGGAGAATCCAGGTTCTCATGGCCTTAGGATAGCGGCGGGGGCGCCGCGCGCCTATCGCGGCGGCGTCACTTTAATTTAAAGAACAAATCTGCGAAAAATGCTATAATTACAAAGCTGATTCCGCGGGAGACCCATGAAAATCCACATGTACGAGTTTCGTTCCGAGAAGAAGAAGCTTAGGTGCAGCTGCGGCTGGGAACGCACGCTCAAGTCCGCGGACGCGAAGCTGGTCGCGAAGACCTTCAACGCGCACCAGGCGGACGCGGCGGCCAAGCCCAACTAGCTCAGTCGACGACGGGGTTGGCCGGGTCCGGCTCCAGGTCGGACAGGCTGATGTCGAAGCGCACCGCCTTCCCCCCTTGCCGGAACGAGAAGCAGCCGCTCTTGTTCGCGCTGAAGTTGAATCCCGCCCCCCACCAGCGGAAGCCCGGCACCTCGCCCACGGTGTTGGCCCGGCTCTCCGGGTTCTGATACGTCGTCAGCCGCGCGTTCTCCGCGATGGGGCCGGCGATGTTGCGGGTCTTGTGCCGCCAGCGCACCCTCTCGTCGTCGAGGACGGTGCGCCGGTCCTCCTTGAGGGACTGGAGCTGCTCGGCGGTGTGATAGAAGATGTGCACCGCCGGATCGGAGAGCGCGTCGGTGTAGAACTGCGACCGGCGGTCGACCGGATATTTGTCGTACTTGCTCGCGTACAGCGCGTCCGGGATGAGCAGGTGCGAGTGGCCCATGTCGGGAAAGAACACCGCGTCGACGTAGTCCGCCGCGAAGGCCTCCTCGATGTGGCGGACCAAGGCCTTGATCAGGATCTCGGGCACGACGACGGGCCCACCGAACTGGGCGGGGTTGGGCAGCTCGTAGCGTCCCTTCGCCGCGTTGAGATAGGCCCGCCCCTTGAGGCGCTTGTCCGAGGCGTAGAGCTTCGCGTACAGCGCCATCATCTCGGGCATGCTCAGGCCCCAGCGCACGTCGGAAGAGTAGAGCTTCGGCTCGGCGGCCGTTTCCGGGGGGCAGTCCGCCGCGCCCGCCGCCGCCCGCGGGACGGCCTTCGCCTCCGCGGCGCTTTTCTTCAGGCGCCCGGACGCCTCGCGCACCTCGGCCTCGAAGGCGCCGTCCTGGGCCTGGGCCGGCCACGACGCGAGCAGCAACGCGGCGGCGAGAAGAGGGGTTCTCATAGGGCTAGGGTGACATCAAAAGAGAGAAATTTCAAGGGGCAAGGGACCGGGCTCGGTCCGGAAAATAAAAGGCCGGCGAGGATGCCTCGCCGGCCCCTTTCTTACACGCCGCTTACGGCGCGGGCGGAGGCGGGGGCCTCATGCCTCCCGGCCGTCCTTCGGTCCCCGTTCCATCGCCGCTTTCGGAGCCGTTCTCGGTGCCCGGAGCGCCGGGCAAGGTCCGCCGGTCGCGCCGGCGCGGATCTTCCTGCCCCGTGGGGGCGCCCGTTGAGCGGTCCACGCCGGCGGTGCCGGTCGAGCGTTCGACGCCCTCGCCCGGCATTCCGGGGCTCGCGGCGCCCGATTCGATCCCGGGCCTCTCCTCCGGCGTCGGCGCCGGGCCGTTGCCCGAGGGCCGGGCCAGCGCGTGACCCGCGAGGGCCAGGCCCAAGACGGTCAAGGTTATCCATTGGCTGGTCATGGTCGGTACCTCCTTCGGCCTCAGTATAGCCCCCGCCCCGCCGCCGCGACACGCCGGGCGAGCAACAGTCTTGTTAACCGTCAGTCCAGGCGCTTGAAGTACTGGATCTCGCGCTCGTGCTTGAGCGCCCCGGCCCTGTTCGCGAACGTGCCGAGGTTGCGCCGGCGCCCCGTGCGCGGATTCGTCTTTCTGGAGTACAGCCGGTATTTCCCCCCGCGTATTTTCCGGATCATGGCTCGCCCTCCTTTCATGCCGACATTCAAGCACGCGCGGGCCGGCGCCGGCCACGCGCGCGCCGTAAAGGCTGCGTGACGCGCCTCACCAGCCCAGGGGCAGCTCGAGCGCGCGCGTCGGCGGGGCGGCGCGGCGCTTGGGCTCGGGCGCGGGCGGCGGCGCCAGGCCGTCGAGGATCTCCCAGGCCGCGCGCTCGAGCAGCTCCAGATATTTCCGCTGATCGTACTCGAGGCCGTGCTCCATCAGGCTCAAGGGCCGGGAGCGCCACTCCTTGACCGCGTCCGAGGCGTTGGTGATCACGTAGCGCACGGTCTCCCCGACGTGCAAGGTCACGCCCGCCGCGGCGAGCTGCTTGGCGGCCAGGGACGAGACGGTGTCATGGCTATAGTCGCCGGGCTCGCGGGACAGATGGAAGGCGATCGCGAGCTCGTCGGCGCTCACGCGGCCTTCGCGCAGGCGCAGGCGATACTCCTCGACGATCTGCAGGAGCTCGGGAACGAGCGCCTTGAGTTCGCCGCCCGGAGACACCTTCGCGAGGATACCAAGCAGATCGCTTTGCATCTCCTTGAGAAGAACCGGCGTGTCGCGCCGGCGCGAGGCGATGCCGCGCAGCTTGAGCGCGCCGTCCGTGAACGCGCCGAAGTAGCGCCCGGGCACGCCCGAGCGCGCGTCCTCTTTCGACGGGCAGTAGCGGATCCACTCGTAGACGCCCTCGAGCGCCAGAGGGCACTCCGCCTCCTTCTCGATGGCGAGCCGCAGCTCCTCGAGGTCCGCGCCGGGCGTCACCGTGATCCAGATCGCGTCCACGAGCGCGTGGAGCAGATGATAGCCGCGGCTCTCGACGGCGTCCTTGGCGCGCAGGAGCACCTCGCGTCCCCACGCGGTCACGCACTCGTGCGCCTCGATCTTGCCGAAGCGCGCGTTCTTGAAGCCGAGGTAGCCGAAGCAGGTGACGAGGCACCACTTGTGCGCCGCCGCGCGGCTCTTGTGGTCGGCCGCGTGAGGCCCGCCCGCCTTCGCGAGCGCCTTGTACTTCGCGCGCTTGAGAAGGATCGGCTCGAGCACCGAAGGCACCAGGCCGCGGCGCTTGGAGCACAGGCGGTGGCCGACCTCGGGGACGAGGTTCTCCGGGCAGCACGGGCAGTTCACCGTCTCCGGCGAGATGTTGCGGCGCACCATCATCTCCGGGTACATCGAGGAGAAATCGAACTCGGCGACGCTCCGGTGCCAGCCCACCTCGGGCTCGTAGACGAGGCCGCCCTTGTCGGATATGAGCAATTCACCGGCCGGCCTAAAATCCTCGGCCTGCTGCTTGTCCATCGGGATCAGCACGCCCCGGTCCCAGGCCCAGCGCATCTGCATCGAGCTCAGGCTCGTGCCGATCGTGCAGCGCGCGGCGCGCTGGACGGGGATGCGCGCGATGCGCGCGATCTCGAAGAGGCCCGCGGTCCCGGTTTCCTTCAGCATGAAGCTGTTCTTGAGGTCGAGGTGCCAGCGCCCGAACAGATAGCGCGCGCCTCCTTGATAGACCGCGCGGCCGTAGGTGTAGAAGGTGCGGTCCTTGCGCGCGCCCATGGCTCGGCCGCGATCGCGCGAAAAATCCAAGAGCGCGCGGTGCTCGAGCGACAGCGCCTCGAGCTCGGGCAGCAGCGAGGAGTCGCCCCAGTCGGTGGTGATCACGTCGGGGTCCTCGGCGCGCAGGCGACGGGCGAGCGTCTCGAGCTGTTGTTGAGCTGAGCCTTCCAACTCGGAAACGCGCCCGTCGACGGAGAGCAGCAGGCGGCGCTGGGAGCCGTGGCTCGGGTCCAGGCGGCCGGCGATCTCCGAGGGCGCCCAGGCGAGGTGAAGGAAGCGCAGCGAGGGCAGCTCGTAGTCGACCGCCCACGGGTCGTCGCGGAGCTCAAAGCCGCTCAGCGTCTCCCCGTCGAGCGCGAAGCGGCAGAGAGCGAGCGGGAAATGGCCGCGCTCGTAGTGCCAGACCTGGACGAGATGGATGTCGGCGTCGTACAGCGGGACCTCCAGGGCCGCCAGGCGCTTGACCAGGGGATCGCGCTCGAGCACCGGAACGCGGACCTCGAGCACCCGCAAGGACGCGCCGCTGAACAGCTCCGTCTTCGAAACCCAGGAGGTCTCCGCGCGATACGGCAATCCGGCGAGCAGGCGCAGGACGCGCGTCAGCGCGGCGCGGCCGCCGTGGACGCGCAGGGCCGGGCGCCACGGGTCGAGAACGGCGCGGCGGCGCCCGCCGCGCTCGACGAGCCAGACGCGCATGCCCTGCGCCTCGGGGTAGGCGTCAAAGAGCCACCCCTCCGTCGTTCCCATTCTTTTTTACTTTCTCCAGCTCGAGCAGCTGGCGCTCCATGGCGACGAGCATCGCCATCAGCGCCGCCTCGAAGGGCATCGGCCGGCTCGCCATCGAGGCGGGCGCGGCGTGATAGCGCGCGAAGCGCCACAGCGCGTCGAACGCCTCCTGATCCTCTTTTCGCAGCGCGCGTCTAAAAAGCTTCCAGGCTTCCTGCTCGGCCTGCAAGGTCTGCACGATCGTCGGTAAAGTCCGTCCCATAGAACCTCATGGAGCCCTTCGCGTGGCGGCTCAATTCGTCTTCCCAGCCCCGCCGCTCCTCGGGCGGCTCGCGGTCCGTGGCGAGCACGAGCCACGCCGCGGGCAGCACGGCCATCCCCTCCAGCACGCGCGTCAGCACGCGGCGCGCGGCGGCGGCGGGCACGTCGGCGTCGTAGAACAAGGGCATGGGGTCGGAGATCACGACCGGCTCCCCACGCCAGCATTCGGGCACCTTGACCTTGACCATGGTCTCGAGCTGGTAGAGGTTGAACGGACGGGCCACCCGCACGCGCGCCAGCGCCGCGCGCGAGTCCGCGCCGAGGCAGCGCGAGGCATAGCCCGCGCCGTAGGCGTTGAAGGAGTTGCCCGCGTCGAGCCACAGCACGCTCGCCCCCTGGAGCAAGGCGGGGCACAGGCTCGTCAGGAAGCGTCCGGGCAGGTCCCCCGGGCCGGAGACGACGTAGCGTCCGGGAGACGGGAGACCGTCGGGGAGCATGGGGCGCAGCGAGGGAAAGAGCATGCCCTCAGTGTATTCGAACATATGTACGATGTCAAGGCCCAGGACGCGAATCCGCGGCGGCCGCAGGCCGCAAGATCCAGGTATGATTCAAGGCGCGCGGTCGTCATAATGTCCGTCATTCGAGCGCCCGCTCCGTTGCCGTTACGGCCTTTCGCCGTTTAACGGCAACGACGTGGAGGAGACATACGACGGACCTAAGACGGGCTTCATGCTTTGCGGTAGGCTTGAAGCTAAGGGTAAGAACGGAGTAATGAGGTATAGGAATATAAATTCGCGGCTGTTAAATAACGACCGGGTATCGGCCGCCGCGTGTTACACGCGCAGCCAGGCGGGGACGATCTTGAGATCGAGCAGGCGGCGGCGGGTCTTCGCGTCGAGGCGGGGGAAGGCGACGACGCGGCCGCGGCACAGGGGGCTTTCGCAGCGGCAGTCGAGGGCCCAGGACGCGTCCGGCACGCAGGTCGAGTAGTCGAAGCGGATCTCCTCGCCGGCCGGGATGGCGCGGATCGCGGCGAGCGTGACGGCGTCGCGCAGGCCCGCGTTGGGGTCGCAGGAGTGGTTGAGGAAGCGCGCCGGAGCCTCGACGTAGAGCTGAAGCCCGGAGCCGACGTCGAGGCAGTGCCGGCGCACGTCCCGGCGGTCGGCCTCCGCCGTGCTCAGTTCCTTTCCCGTAAAGACGAGGATGACCTCGCCGGCGGCGTAGGGGCGTTCGGCGAAGACGCCCTGGCCGTGAGCCGCGGAGGAGAGGCGAACCATGAATTTATTTTACAACACCCGGGCAAAGATGACACCATAGACCCATGAAACCGACTTTTCTGATCGCCGCCGCCGCGCTGACCTTGGCCTGCACCCCCCCGCCGCGCAAGGCGCCGCAAGGCCCCGCGGCGCAGGAGGCGTTCTGGAAAAATCTGTCCGCGCTGTGCGGCCGGGCCTTCGAGGGCCAAATCGCCGCCCGGGTCGGCGGCGGCGCCGGGCCCGATCCGTTCGACGGCAAGCGGCTGGTGATGCACGTCCGCGAGTGCTCCGAGAACGAGATCCGCGTGCCCTTCCACGTCAGCGAGGACCGCTCGCGCACCTGGGTGTTCACGCGCTCCGCGGCGGGCCTGCGCCTGAAGCACGACCACCGTCACGAGGACGGCTCCGAGGACAAGGTGACGATGTACGGCGGCGACACCGCCGAGGCGGGCTCCCCCGAAAGGCAGGCCTTCCCCGCCGACGCGCACTCCCGCGAGATGTTCACGCGCGAGGGCATCCCCCAGTCGACGACCAACGTCTGGGTGGCCGGCCTGACGCCCGGCAAGACCTTCAGCTACGCCCTCACCCGCCCGGGCCGGGAGTTCCGCGTGGACTTCGACCTGGCGAAGGAAGTCCCGGCCCCGCCGCCGCCGTGGGGCTCGAAGTAATCTTTACCCCGCCGTCATAGACTCCCCGCCTCGCCGCGGCTAGAATCGCGCTGTGAGGAACACGCCATCGCCTTCATCATGCCGCTGATCGTCGCCGCCTCGGTCCTGCAGCCCGCCGCCGTGGATCGCTTCGGCGTCGCGCGGCTGTACCCCGACGCCCCGGACGGCATCGCCTGGGTCTCCGCGTGGGACGACGGGAGGAAGCGCTCGTTTCGCGGCGTGGACCCCAAGGACGACTGGTTCGACGCGGATCACGGCAACGCGGGCTTCCGCGTCGACGGCGAGGGCCGGCTGTTCATCACGGGCCCGGTCCCCCGGATGTACATCCACGACCCCAAGCTGAAGCGAAGCTGGCGCAACGTCGAGATGACGGTGTACGCCAAGCGCGTCGACGACGAAGGCACGCCCTGGGCCGGCATCGTGGGCGTCGCGCGCAGCGCCCACGGGATGATCGGCCCGCTGAGGAGTTCCCCATGCGACAGCCGCGGCATGGGCGCGCGCATGCGCTACGACGGCCGCGTCGACTTCGAGAAGGAGACTTCGCACCCGAACGCGTCGCCGGCCCAGAGCAAGAGGCTGTGGCGCGAGCTTCCGCGCGGCGTCTGGATCGGCTACAAGTTCGTGGTCTACGACCTGCCCAACGGCAACGTCAAGCTCGAGCACTACCTCGACATGAGCGACGGGTCCGGCGGCGGCTCCTGGACCAAGATCAACGAGCTCGAGGACAACGGGAGGAACTTCGGCGTCCGGGGCGTGCCCTGCCGCCGGGGGATCGATCCCGCGCTGAGGCTGACCGCGGACGACGATCGGCCCGGCTCGGAGTCGGGCAAGCCCAACATCACCGTCTACTGGCGCAGCGACAACGTCGGCAAGGACGGGCTCGTCTACAAGAAGATGAGCGTGCGCGAGATCTCCCCCATCGAGCCCGGAGCCGTGAAAAATTGGTAGCGTCTCCGCATGAGCACGCTGAACGAGAAGAACTCCTGGGCCGCCCCCGCGCTCCTCGCGGCCGCCGGCCTCGCCGTCGCCCTGCTGGTCTGGCGCAGCTACCACCGCGACGCGCCGCGCGTCACGGCCTACACCGCCCCGCCCGCGGCGACCATCTCCGGCGCCCTGCAGGTGGAGACCGCGGAGACCCTGCACGCGCTCGCCGAGACGCACCTGGCCGCGCGCCGCTTCTCCGACGCCCAGGCCGTTTATCGTAAAATACTGGCGCTCGACCCCAAGAACGCGTCCGTCTACAACGAACTCGGGCTGGTCCTCCACTACCAGGGGAAGTCCGACGAGGCGCTCGAAGCGCTCAAGACGGCGACGACGCTCGACCCGGGGCTGCAGCGGGCCTGGCTGAGCTACGGCTTCGTGCTCAAGTCCACGGGCAAGGACGCGCAGGCCCGGCTGGCGCTCGAGAAGACCGTCGCGCTCGGCGCCTCCACGCCTCAGGGCGTCGAGGCGCGGAGCATGCTCGAGCGCTGAGCGGCTACTTGCGGCGGCCGACCGTGGTGTAGCTCGTTTCCTTCGGGCCGGTGTAGATCTGCCGCGGGCGGCAGATCTTGAAGGACGGCGCCTCGTTCATCTCCTTCCACTGCGCGATCCAGCCGGGCAGGCGGCCGATGGCGAACATGACGGTGAACATGTTCGTCGGGATTCCAATTGCCCTATATATAATACCGCTGTAGAAGTCGACGTTCGGGTACAGCTTGCGCGAGATGAAGTACTCGTCCTTGAGGGCGGCCTCCTCGATCTGCTTGGCGATGTCGAGCAGGGGGTCGTTGATGCCGAGCTTGTTCAAGACCGTGTCGCAGGCCTTCTTGATGATCTTCGCGCGCGGGTCGAAGTTCTTGTAGACGCGGTGGCCGAAGCCCATCAGGCGCGCGCCGCTGTCCTTGACCTTGACCTTGGCGAGGTAGTCCTTCGGATTGATGCCGCTCTCCCTGATCTCCTGGAGCATCTCGATGACTTCCTGGTTGGCGCCGCCGTGCAGCGGGCCCCACAGCGCGGAGATGCCGGCTGAGACGGAGGCGAAGAGGCTGGCGCGGCTGGAGCCGACCATGCGCACCGTCGAGGCGGAGCAGTTCTGCTCGTGGTCGGCGTGGAGGATGAGGAGCAGGTCGAGGGCCTTGGCCACGTCGGGGTCCACCTGATATTCCTCGGCCGGCACGGAGAACATCATCTTGAGGAAGTTCTCCGAGTAGCTGAGCTTGTTCTCCGGGTAGACGAAGGGATGGCCGATGGACTTCTTGTGCGAGTAGGTGGCGATGGTGGGCAGCTTGCCGAGGAGACGATAGATGGAGAGGTCCAGGTCCTTGCCGCCCGTCGACTTGCCCGGGGCGTTCTGGTAGAAGGTCGAGAGCGTGCTGACGGCCGAGGCCAAGGTCGCCATCGGATGCGCGTCGCGCGGGAAGCCCTCGTAGAAGTGCTTCATGTCCTCGTGCAGCATCGTGTGGCGCGTGATGTTCGTGGTGAACGCCTCGAGCTCCTTCTTGTTGGGCAGGCGGCCGTAGATGAGCAGGTAGCTGGTCTCGACGAAGGTGGAGTGCTCGGCGAGCTGCTCGATGGGGATGCCGCGGTAGCGGAGTATGCCCTTCTCGCCGTCGAGGAAGGTGATCGCGCTCTGGCAGGAGCCGGTGTTCATGTAGCCGTTGTCGAAGGTGATGTGCCCGGTCTTGGCGCGCAGCTCGGAGATGTCGATGGCGCGCTCACCCTCGCTGCCCTCGATGATGGGCAGCTCGATCTCTTTTCCATCCAACTTCAGAATCGCGGTCTTGGCCATGTCCTTGCTCCTCTCCGGCTTGATCGGGGCGGCTTTGTCGGTGGGTATCATAATATTTATCTCTCGCTTGTTCACTGAGCCAACAAAACTAAGCAACAAAACGGCCCAGCCGCGCGATATCGCTCAATTGGAGCGGCCGATACGTTGCATACGGCTTGTGGAGGACTCCAAAAATGGACACATTTAATATGCGAAATCACAGCATCTTCCTCGTCGCGGCTTTCGCCGTTTTGGGCGTGTTTGCGCGCACCGCCGCCGCCGCGCCCGCCGAATCCTGCGTCGAGTGCCACAAGAACGAAAAGTTCCGGGTCCAGAACAAGAAGATATACGACTACTATCAGGACTGGAAGGGCTCCGCCCACGATCTCGCGGGGCTTTCCTGCACGGCCTGCCACAAGGGAGATCCGACGAAGCCCGGCAAGGACGCGGCCCATGTCGGCATCGTCCCCCAAAGCGACCCCGCCAGCCCGTTCCATTATAAGAACATCCCCGAGACCTGCGGGGGCTGCCACCAGCCCGTGCTCGAGCGCTTCGCCAAGAGCCGGCACTTCGAGAAGCTCGAGTCCACCGGGCTCGGCCCGAACTGCATCACCTGCCACGGCGCCCTGAACGCGCGCGTCTACGCGACGACGATCATCGAGCGCGCCTGCTCCAGCTGCCACAACGCCAAGAGCAAGAACCACCCCGAGGTCATCGCGCAGGCCCAGGAGATCCTCGGCCGGCTCAACCACGCCAACGGCTACCGCAAGGGGCTCAGGTTCTACTACAAGTCCGTCAAGAAACCCGAGGCGATGGGAAAGGTGGACAAGGCCTACACCGACACGATCAACTTCTGGCACGAGTTCGACTTCAAGAGGCTCGGGCCCCGCTCCCAGGACCTGCTCGCGGAGCTCAAGAAGCTCTATCTCGAAGCGCACAAGGCGGAGGCGGGCAAGGCCGATGGGCGCTGACCCGAAGAAGATCCCGCTCTGGGCCGCGGCCGCGTCCGTCGGCGCGTTCCTCCTGCTCGCGGCCGTCTTCGCGCTGAACCTGATCGGCGACGCCCCCCCGCGCGACGAGATCCCCAAGCTTTCCCCGGCGTACTGGGACCCGGCCACCGTGCGCAAGGTGCGCAAGGAGATGACCTTCGACGGCGCCCCGTGCTCGTCCTGCCACGAGGGCGTCGACGCCCTTCAGGGCGACCCCAAGGAGAAGGGCGTCTTCCACGAGGCCGTCGAGATCAAGCACGGCCGCAACCAGCACTGCTTCAACTGCCACAACCGCAAGCAGCCGGCGGACTTCTCCGACTTCGACGGCAGCCCGATCAAGCTCGCCAAGGTCGAGATGCTGTGCGCCAAGTGCCACGGCACGCACTACCGCGACTGGCTGAGCGGCGCCCACGGCCGGCGCACCGGCCACTGGGACGCGGCCAAAGGCGGCCCCAAGCAGACGGTCTGCATCGCCTGCCACAACCCGCACTGGCCGGTGTTCAAGGCGATGACGGCGGCCCCCGCCCCTCACGTCAACCCGCGCACGCGCAAGAGCGCCTCCGCCGGCGCCGATCACGGAGGGCACGAGTGATGTCCGAAGAGCAGAAGTCCGATTCGCCCGGCGGCGACATCTCCCGCAGGGCCTTCCTGGCGGCGGCGGCGACCGCGGCCGTGGCGGCCACGGCGGCGGCCCTGGCTCCGTTGAAGGACATCGCCGACCTGCCCTCGCTCGAGGAGTTCCTGCGCAAGCACTACAAGGAGCTCACGCCCGCGGACAAGAAGGCCATCCTCGCGCGCATCGCCGAGCAGGTGAAGTCGAAGTACGGCGTCACGCCCAACGTCACCGACCTCCCCCCCCTGGACGGCGTCGAGTTCGGCTACGCCCTCAACATCGGCCGCTGCGTCGGCTGCCGCAAGTGCGTGTTCGCCTGCGTCGACGAGAACAACCAGTCGCGCAACCCCGAGATCCAGTACATCCGCGTCCTCGAGATGAAGAAGGGCTCGATCGACGTGGAGAGCGCCAACACCACCTACGAGGGCGAGGTCCCCAAGAAGGACTCCTATTACATGCCGGTGCAATGCCATCAGTGCCGCAAAGCGCCCTGCGTGAAGGCCTGCCCCGTGGAGGCGACCTGGGTTGAGCCCGACGGGGTCGTCGTCATCGACTATAACTGGTGCATCGGCTGCCGCTACTGCATGGCCGCCTGCCCCTACGGCGCCCGCCGCTTCAACTTCGAGGAGGCACAGCTCACCGCGGAGGACGTCAACCCGGAGATGGGCTACCTCTCCAACCGGCCGCGCCCCAAGGGCGTCGTCGAGAAGTGCCACTTCTGCCTGCACCGCACGCGCGCCGGCAAGTACCCGGCCTGCGTCGAGGTGTGCCCCACCGGTTCGCGCAAGTTCGGCAACCTGCTCGATCCGAAAAGCGAGATCTCCACCATCCTGCAGACCAAGCGCGTCTACGTCCTCAAGGAAGAGGTCGGCACCTTGCCCCGCTTCTACTACTACTTCGACATTTAATATGACCACCGCCCTCAAGGACTACTTCATCTTCGTCGGACGCTGCGCCCGGGAGACCATCCACGGCGACTGGCGCTATTTCCTGTGGATGACGGCGCTGACCGCCGTCGCCCTCCTGGGGCTCAACGCCTACGCCAAGCAGCTCGTCATCGGCCTGAGCGTCACCGGCATGAGCGACCAGGTCTCCTGGGGCCTCTACATCGCCAACTTCACCTTCCTGGTGGGCATGGCGGCGGCCGCGGTGATGCTCGTCGTGCCGGTCTACATCTATAAGGATGAGACTCTTCACGATGTCGTGATCCTCGGGGAGCTGCTGGCCGTGGCCGTGATCATCATGTGCCTGCTGTTCGTCACCGTCGACCTCGGCCGCCCGGACCGCTTCTGGCACATGATCCCGGGCATCGGCAAGTTCAACTGGCCGATGTCGATGCTGAGCTGGGACGTCATCGTGCTCAACATTTACCTGGCCCTGAACGCCCACATCTGCGGCTACCTCGTCTACATGGTGTACTGCAAGCGCAAGCCCGCCCCCCTGTGGTACATCCCCTTCGTCTTCACCGCCATCGTCTGGGCCTTCAGCATCCACACCGTGACCGCGTTCCTCTACGTCGGCCTCGGCGGGCGGCCCTACTGGAACTCGGCCATCATAGCGCCCCGCTTCCTGGCCTCGGCCTTCACCGCCGGCCCCGGCTTCCTGATCCTGACCTTGCAGGTCATCCGCTCCGTGTCGAAGTACCGCATCGACGACAAGGCGATCCTGATGCTGCGCAGCATCGTGCAGGTCTCGATGATCATCAACGTCTTCCTGCTCTTCTGCGAGCTGTTCAAGGAGTTCTACACCGACTCCGCCCACGTAGCCTCGGCCAAGTACCTGTACTTCGGCCTGCATGGCCACTACGGCCTCGTGCCCTGGATCTGGACGGCCATGGTCCTCGATCTGGTCGCGCTCGTCCTGCTCATGCTCCCGCAGTCGAAGAGCCTCAAATACCTCAACCTCGCCTGCGTGCTCGCCATCATCGGCATCTGGATCGAGAAGGGCATGGGCCTGATCATACCCGCCTTCGTCCCGAGCCCCCTGGGCGAGATCGTCGAGTATTTCCCCACCCTCAACGAGTGGCTGATCTGCGCCGGCATCTGGGCCTTCGGCATGCTCCTTTACACCTTATTCCTGAAGATGACCTTGCCCGTGCTCACCGGCGACCTCACCCCCACCTCCAGCCCGCCCGCCTAGCCCCTCTCCTGGCCGGAGCGTTGCGGGTCAGCCTTCATGCGAGGCGGGAGTGCGGGCGAATTCAAGAGCCTTGGCCGGGACATCCTGCACATCCTCAACGAGACTGACGAGCTGAAGGATTCGCTCGAGCGCGTCATCGCCGAGGTCAAAGCGCGCACGGGCTTCGACGCCGTCGGCATCCGCCTGAGCGACGGCGAGGACTACCCCTATATCGCGCAGAAGGGCCTCTCTCCCCAATTCCTCGCGGCGGAAAACTCCCTGCTCGAGCGCGGCGCGAACGGCGGCGTGTGCCGGGGAAAGGACGGCAAGCCCCGGCTGTCCTGCACCTGCGGCATGGTCCTCATGGCCCGGGCCGGCGAGAGGAACCCCTTCCTGACCCCGGGAGGCAGCTTCTGGACGAACGACGCCGCCCCCCTGCTGAAGCTCCCCCCCGGGAAAGACCCCCGGGTCAAGCCGCGCAACCGCTGCATCCATGACGGCTACCGCTCCGTGGCCCTCGTGCCGATACGCAACAAGGACGAGATCGTCGGCCTCCTCCATCTCAACGACCGGCGCAAGCGGCGCTTCAGCCGCGAGAAGGTCCAATTGCTGGAAGGCCTCGCGACGAGCATCGGGACTGGGCTGGCGCGCAAACGGCTCGAGGCCGACCTGCGCGAGAGCGAGGCGAAGTACCGCGGCGTCTTCGAGAGCGGCTTCGACCCCGTGTTCGTCATCGACGCCCGGTCCATGCGGGTCGACAGCGTCAACGCCGCCGCGTTGCGGCTGTACGGCTACGCCGAGCGCGAGCTTCTCGGTCTTGAGGCGGCGGCGCTGTCGGCGGTCCCGGCGGCGTCGCGCGCGGCCGTATCCGCGGTGAGCGAAGGGCGTATCCGCGGCCGCATCGAGGGCATCCGGCACCGCAAGAAGGACGGGACCGAGTTCCCGGTCGAGATCTCAGCCTCGCGCTGCGTCATCGGCGGGGAGCCGAAGGTCATCGCGACGGTGCACGACCTCACCCGCCGCCTGCGCGACGCGCAGGCCGCGACGAAGGCGGCGGCGGAGGCCTCGCTCCTCAAGGAGCGGGATCGGCTGAGCAAGGAACTGATGGCCACGGTCTCCCACGAGCTGCGCACGCCGCTGGCCGCCATCCAAGGCTACGCCGAGACCTTGCGCTGCGGAGGGCTCGAGGATTCGAGGAACCGCCTCGGCTTCGTGACGACGATCGAGAAGCACGCGCAGCGCCTGGCCTACCTCGTCGAGGACCTGCTGCTCCTGAGCGACCTGGACACGCGGGCCAAGGAGCCGGAGTTCGCCGCCGTCGACCTGGCGTCCTTCGTCGACGAATGCCTCAAAGGGCTCGCGCCGCTCGTCAAGAAGGAGGGAACGAAGCTGAGCGTGGACGTGCCGCCGGGCCTGGCGGTGCGCGCCGACGCGGACCGCCTGACGCGGGTGTTCCAGAATCTCCTCGACAACGCGTTCAAGTACAACCGCCCCGGCGGCGGCATCCGCGTCACGGCCCGCGCCGAAGGGTCCGAGGCGTTCGTCACCATCGGAGACTCGGGCCGCGGCATCCCGGCGGGAGAATTGGCCCTCATCTTCGGACGCTTCTACCGCTCCCCCAGGACGAAGCATATCCAAGGCACCGGCCTGGGCCTGTCCATCGTCAAGGCCATCGTCGAGCTCCACGGCGGGCGCATCTGGGCGGAGAGCGTCGTGGGCAAGGGCAGCGACTTCCGCTTCACCTTGCCGCTGGCCGGCTAAGAAGCTACAATCGCGCATCGACCTCGGCGAATCGGAGCTGGCCCTCGGACGCAGGATCATCGAGACCTGCCGCGACCTGGAACGGCGCGGCCTCAACCAAGGGTCCTCGGGGAACGTCAGCGCGCGCCTGGCCCCGGGCTCCGACGCCTTCCTGATCACGCCGACCGCCATGCCCTACGACGTCATGCGCCCCGAGGACATGGTGCGCATGCGCCTTGACGGCGAGCATGCGGGCCGCCGCGAGCCCTCGAGCGAGTGGCGCTTCCATCTCGACATCTACCGGACCCGCCCCGAGTCAGGGGCGGTCATCCACACGCACAGCGGCTATTCGACCACCCTCGCCTGCCTGCGGCGCGAAATCCCGGCTTTTCACTACATGATCGCCCTGTTCGGCGGCAACAGCATCCGCTGCAGCGAGTATGCGACC
The DNA here is from genome assembly GCA_030696455.1 of Elusimicrobiota bacterium. GTDB lineage: Bacteria > Elusimicrobiota > Elusimicrobia > UBA1565 > UBA9628 > GWA2-66-18. The sequence goes on along the minus strand of JAUYSH010000090.1, from coordinate 32,204 downwards.
TACGGCACCCAGGAGCTCTCCGACCACCTGCTCAAGGCCCTGGAGGGCCGGGGCGCGGCGCTGATGGGCAGCCACGGCCTGGTCGTGCTCGGCCCGTCGATCGAGCGCGCGCTCGCGCTGACGGTGGAGGCGGAGACGCTCGCGATGATGTACTGGCGCGCCGCGCAAATGGGCCAGCCGCGCCTGCTCTCCGATCCGGAGATCGCCCGCGTCAAGGAGAAGTTCGCGACCTACGGCTACGGAACCACGAACCAGTAGAGCATGTCGGCGCCGGCCTCGCCGAGCTTGGCGTAGTAGGCGGAGTCGAAATTCCCCTCGGACGTGAGCTGGGCGATCTGGCCGATGTTCTCGGTGCCGGTGAGCAGCCACGGCCCCCACCAGGCGGCGGTCGCCCCCGCCCGCGACGCCGCCGGCCTTCATCGCCGCCGAGCGCCAGCCGTCGAGGTCGGCGGCGGCCGCGATCATGCGCTTGCCGTAGGTGCTCGCGCCGTACTCGTCGCGCAAGGTCGTCACGGCCTCGTTGTCGGACACCGGCGCGTCGAGCGCCTGGCGGCGCAGCTCCGGCGCCAGCGGGAACAAGGACGCGTCGAGACCGCGGCGACGGTTCTCGTCGACCTTCCCGTACAAGGTCCGGCGCGCGCCGGGCGTCAGGCGGTCGAGGTGAGTGCGGTCGCCGGCGAAAAGGTTGACGAGAGGGTTCTTCGCGTAGGAGCCGGCCGCGGCGGCGGCGGCGGGAAGACGGAAGGCGGCGACCGGGACCTGCGCGGCGGCAGTGCGGGGGAGGGAGGGCCCGAGGACCAGCAGCGAGAGGAGAAGCCTGATCTTCAAGGCTGACCGTCCTGATCTCGCCATGCGTTCAGGATAGCCCCGTCAGGCCCAGGACGTCAGGGCCCTAGGGCATGGGCCTCGCTAGGCCAAAGACCTAGGGCGAGCGGGTGCTTAGACTGGCGAATCCCGGCAATGACCGGATTACCCCGAATTTACCGGATGTTTCGTGGCGAATTCGCGCCGGCGGACCTATGCTAGAGCATGGTTACCGATGAGATCCGGTTCGATGAGGGCTACCGGCGGCACATGTCGGCCGCGCTGTCGATGGGCGCCTTGCTCGCGGGCTTCCTGGGCTGCGTCGACCTGATCGGGGAGGTCCACTTCGCCCCGGAGAAGCGCGCGGCGCGCCCGGCGCCGGCCGACCCCGACGGGCTCGAGGCGATCGCCATGGTTCAGGACTGGAAAGCGGCCGGCGACGAGGAAACGGTGCTGGTCCGGCTCGCCCCGACGGTCCGCAACCCCGCCTATCCGCGGGCCTGGAGCGCGGAGAAGACCGAGGGCGGCTCCTATCTCGTGATCTTCCGCGAGCCCGCCGGCTTCCCGGCCTACGCCTTCGAGGTGAACCTGGAGTCGGAGGCCGTCGAGCCGACGCCGGAGGCCGTAGAGCGGCTCACGATGCTGCGCGTGCAGGCGGCGGCGCACGCGCCCGAAACGCTCATGGCCTTCGCCCGCTAGGCGGGCCACCACAGCGCGATCGCCGCCGTGACCGCGCAAAGCCCCAGAAGGGGCAGGCCCAGGCGGACGGCGAGCGCGCGCCGGGAGACGACCGTCACGAGCCCCGCCTTGAACAAGGTGTTCGAGGCCGCGGCGACCAGCGCCAGCCGCCAGGCCGTGTCGGCCTCGAGGGTGCCCCCGCGCGCCAGGCGCGCCGTGGACAAGGTCACGGCGTCCACGTCGGTCAGGCCCGAAACCGCCGCCACGAGCCACTCCGAGCCGGCGAAGCGCTCATGCCCGAGCGCCATCAGCAGGCCCACCAAGGCGTAGCCCGCGCCGAAGCCGACGGCGGCGAGCATCCCTCCGGGGTTCTTGGGCTCGATCCCGTCGGCGTCCCCCTGCGAGCGCAGGAACACCGCCGCGGCGAAGACCGCCGCGGCCGCGGCCGCGAGCGACAGGGGCAGGGCCCCTTGAAGCAGGACGCGCGGCGCCACCACGCCGATCTCCACTATGATGCGCACGAACACGACGGCGCACGCGAGCGCAACCACGCCCCCGGAAACCGCCGCCGTCCGGGGCTGACGCGCGGCCAGGCGCGAGTAGCCGAAAGCCGTCGCCGTGCTCGAGATCGTGCCGCCGAGCAGGCCGGCGGTCAGCATGCCCCCCCGCTTGCCCGCGAACTTATAGGCGATGTAGCCCGCGAGGCTCAGGCCCACGACGAGCACGACCATCAGCCAGCTCTCCCGGGGGTTGAGCGTCCCGCTCGGCCCGAAGGACTGATCGGGCAGGATCGGCAGGATGATCATCGCGACGACGGCGAAGCGCATGATCGCGCGCATGTCCTCCCGGCCGAGCTTGTCCACCGCGCCGTGCAGCTCCGGCTTGAACTGCAGCAGGACGGCGACCGCGGCCCCGGCGACGCCGGCGATCGCCAGCGAGCCCCTCGAGGCGTACACGGCGATCAGATAGGTCGCCAGCATCGCCATCTCGGTCGTGACGCCGCCGTCGCCGCCGCGGGAACCGCGGGCGGCCGTCGCGAGTATGGCCCCCAGCGCGAGCAGGCCCGCCGCCGCCGCCCACGGCCCCGGGACGAAGCCCGCGAGCGCGCCGATCAGCGCGACGAGCGGGAAGGTGCGCACGCCCCCGAGGCGGGATTGGGCCTGCTCGCGCTGCAGGCCCACGAGCGCGCCGATCAGCACCGCGATCGAGATCCTCAGCACCGTCTGCAGATCATCGGCTTCCATCGGCGCATATTAGCAAAGGGCGCCGGGGTCCGGGTCGCGGAAGCCGGACGATTTCTTGTAGAATCGAGAACGCCTCAAACAGGAGACCCCATGCCCAAAGCCCAAGCCCGCCACATCCTCGTGCCCTCCGAAGCGGAGTGCGCGAAGCTCAAGAAGGACATCGAGGGCGGCGCCGATTTCGCCGCGCTCGCCAAGCAGCATTCGAAGTGCCCGTCCGGGCGCGAGGGCGGCAGCCTCGGTGAGTTCGGCCCCGGGCAGATGGTCCCCGAGTTCGACACGGTCGTCTTCAGCGCCCCGGTCGGCACGGTGCAGGGCCCGGTCAAGACGCAGTTCGGCTTCCACCTCATCGAAGTCACCAAGCGCGGCTGAGAATCGCGGGGGCCGGCCGCGCTGAACGCGGCCGGCCCCGGCATCCCCCCGCCTAGCGATGCGTCGGATGATGGTCGTCATGACGAGACTTCGACGAGAGCTTTCTCGACACGGAGCGTCCGGCCACGAGCCCCATGACCACCGTGACGACGAACAGGCCGATCGCGATGAAGAACAGGACCTTCGCGATCCCCGCCGCCGTGCCGGCCACCCCGGTCAGCCCCAACGCGCCCGCGACGAGCGCGACGAGAAGAAACGTCAGCGCCCAGCTCAGCATAACCCCTCCTTGCTGCTTTCAGTGTAGCCCCGAAAGCCTCCGGGCGCCGTCGACGGAAGGTGCCTTTCTCGTGACGGCCGCTAGGCCAAGGACGCGTCCATCGTGATCTTGGCCGCCGCGCCGAGCAGGCGCGAGATCGGGCAGCCGGTCTTGGCCTTCTCCGCCGCCGCGGCGAAGGCCTCGGCGGAAGCGCCCGGGACCTTGGCCTTCACCGTGAGATGTATCTCCGTGACCGTGAAGCCCGCCTCCAGCTTCTCGAGGGTGACCGCGGCCTGCGTGGAGATCGTCTCCGGCGCCAGCCCGGCCTCGGCGAGCTTGCCCGACAGGGCCATCGAAAAGCAGCCCGCGTGCGCGGCCGCGATCAGCTCCTCGGGATTCGTGCCTTTCTCGTCGCCGAAACGCGTCGTGAACCCGTAATGGACGTTGACGAGCGCGCCGCTCTCCGCCGAAATCAGGCCCTTTCCGTCCTTCAGGCCGCCCGCCCAGACCGCCGAGGCGATTCGCTTCATACCGGGGCCTCCGTTCTTTTGAGCTTGCGCGGCAAGGCGTCGATCTTCGCCGCGAGGATGAAATCGTTGAGGGAAAGCCCGCCGATGGCGTGCGTCGAGAGCTCGACGGCCAGCCGGCGGTAGCCGGTGAGATGGAGGTCGGGGTGATGGCCCTCGGACTCGGCCGTCTGCGCGACGTCGTGGATGAACTCGACCGCGGCCGGGAAATCCAGCATCTCGAGCTCCAGGCGCAGCGCCTTGCCGCCCACGAGCTTCCAGCCTTGGAGCTCGGACAGGCGCGCGCGGGCTTCCTTTGAGGTCATGGGGCGGACCCCGCCCTCGCAGGGGACGCAGTGCTTCTCGCTCAGTTCGCTCATGCCCCGATGATAGCCGTCCGGGGCCCCGGGAGCAATGGCCGGTTCGTCAGAATAATATGTTTAATGGGGTCATGAACCTTCTCCTCGCGCTCGCCCTCGCCGCCGGCCCCGCCTCCGCCTCGGACGTTCCCCTCGCCGGCGCCAAGGCCCCCGAGTTCGCCTTGGCCGCCCAGGACGGCAGGACGGTCGCCCTCAAGGAGCTTCGCGGCCGCTGGGTCGTCCTCTATTTCTACCCGAAGGATTTCACCGGCGGCTGCACCCTCGAGGCGCGCGGCTTCGAGAAGAACCGCAAGCGCTTCGCCGCGGCGAAGGCCGTCGTGCTCGGCGTCAGCATGGACTCCGCCGAGTCCCACAAGGACTTCTGCGCCAAGGAGGGCCTCGGCTTCAAGCTCCTCTCCGACGCGAAGGGCGAGGCCTCCGCGGCCTACGGCTCCCTGAGAAGCGAGCGCCCGCTGTCGGCGCGCAACACCTTCCTGATAAACCCCGAGGGGACGATCGCCAAGGTCTGGCTCGACGTCTCCCCCGCCGGCCACGCCGAGGAAGTCCTCGCCGCGCTGACCGCGCTGCGCGCGCCGAAAGCCGCGAAGTAGCGCTACTCCCCCCCGATCGTGTCCTCCACGTCGGGGTCCACGATGCCGGCCTCGACGGACGAGCGCGAGTTTCCGCGGAAGAGCTCCGGCTGGACCTCGTTGAAGCTGTCGGTCAACTGCTTGTCGAACGGCTCTTCCGGGCGGCGTGTTCTTCCTCCGGACAGGTCCAGGTCGGCGATATCCAGCGTCTTTCGGGTGAGAGGGATCATGCGCTCAGTGTAGCGCGCCGCGAGGCCGCGCGCCGTGGACGGCGCGTCAACCTTTGTTAGCCGGGGCGTGACGCGTTCGACATGGATAATCTCCGGCCCGCGTACTACTCTTGCTCCAACGAACCCGAGACCAGAAATGTCGGGACCGGCCCTCGAGCGAAAGCCCGGGGGCTTCGCGTTTTCGGTAGGGGCCAAAGGGCCTATCAAATACCCGGGCCCAAAGGCCTATTTCCGCTTGCATCCTAAATTCGCGTTATGCCAGGATGGACTCATTAGGAGGTGTACCGATGATCCGAAGCATCCTGGTGAGCGCCGTTGTCGTCGCGCTGGCGATCGTGCCGCGCGTGATCGTGCTGGAAGAGGGGTTCCTGCCGGAAAACGACATGAAGATCCCCGTGGGCTCGCTCGAGGACAAGGGCATCACGCAGGCGCAGTTCAACGCGGTGATCGACACGGCCGAGAAGATCTACGGCCCCGTCATCGCGGCGCAGGGCGGCAAGCTCGTGATCAAGCGCCTGTGGGAGAACAACACGGTCAACGCCTCGGCGCAGCGCCAGGGCTCGAATTACGTGGTCAACATGTACGGCGGCCTCGCGCGGCACGCCACGATCACGCAGGACGGCTTCGCGCTCGTGGTCTGCCATGAGATCGGCCACCACATCGGCGGCGCGCCGAAGTACGGCGGCGGGAACGACTGGGCCTCCAACGAGGGCCAGTCCGACTACTTCGCCAACCTCAAGTGCCTGCGGCGCATGTTCACCGCGTCGGCCGCGTCCGGCTTCTCCCGCCTGGAAGACGCCGGCGCGCGCCCGGCGTGCGAGGCGGCGTTCCCCGGCGAGGCGGATCGCGACCTGTGCGTCCGCAACGCGGCGGCGGGCATGTCCGTCATGAACCTGTTCCGCGCCCTGCGCAACGAGACCGTGATCCCGCGCTTCGACACCCCGGATCCGGCGGTGGTCGCCCGCACGGCGGACGGCCATCCCGGAACGCAGTGCCGCCTCGACACCTACTACTCGGGCTCCATCTGCAGCCGGGGAGTCGACGAGGCTCTGAGCCAGACGGACGCCGCCGCGGGCACCTGCACCTCGGCTTCTGGCCATACCATCGGCCTGCGCCCGCGCTGCTGGTACAAGCCGCCCGTCGCGGCTCCGCTCGAGCCCGAAGGAATGGCTCTGCAGCCCGCGCACCCGAAGACGCCCGCGCTGGCCGCCTCCCTCCAGAATCCGGAGCTCTGGCAGGGTCTGTAAGCGCTTCGCCGCAGGGGGGCGGGCCTCACGGCCCGCCCCCCCTTTTTTTAATGACAATAGTTCTCTTTCCCGAGGACGCTCCGTGGTATAATACGGGCAGAGACGCCGCACGGTCTCTCCACAAAGACGTACGTGAGCAAGACGCAATCAAAGAGGAAGCAAACGCATGGCTACGGGCAAAGTGAAGTGGTTCAACGATCAGAAGGGCTTCGGTTTCATCACGCCGGACGACGGGTCCAAGGACCTGTTCGTCCACCACTCGTCCATCACGGGCGAGGGGTTCAAGACTTTGGCTGAGAATCAGGCCGTCGAGTTCGACGTGCAGCAGTCCGACAAGGGACCGCGCGCCGCGAACGTTCGCAAGCTCTAAAGAGCTTCGACCTGTACAGACCCGCCCCCGGCGCCGCTTGCGGCGCCGGGGGCGAACTGTTTCAAGGGCGTAAATAAGACTGGACAAGACCGCCTGGACCTGCTACCATGTGGATGTCGATTTCGAACCCGTAACTAGAAATGTCGGGACCAAGACCCTCCGCGAGCAAAGCGGGGGGTTTCGTGTTTCCGGGGTCCCCCCGCCCGGCTTTCTCCCGCCTTCAACCTCAGGTCTCCCGATATGGGCAAGGGCGACGGTATGATGTCGGTCGGGGACGCTCGGCATTGAGCCTCGCTCGGGGTCGCCGCGCTTCGAGGGCAGACGGCGCGGCGACCCCATGCCCCGCCCGACATCATACCGCCGCCCCTATCCCGCGAGCTTGAGGCGCAGGGAGGAGAGCGGCCGAGCGCATCCCCGTCGTTGATTTAATGGGGGCGGCGGGGTGATGCTCCGAGGGGCGTAGGTCGCGCGACAGAAATGCTCATGGGTCGCGCAAGACCTGAGCGCGGCTCAATGCCGCGCGTCCCCGAGGAGCTTCACCCCGCCGCCCCCGCCCGGATCAACGTGCGCCGTTAGGCGTTCGAACCCTCGACGTTAGTCGACGAGGATGGAAGGCTCGGCGAAGCGGGATTTCGCTTCTCCCGCCAGGCTGAGCAGCTCGTTGTGGGGGCGTCCCTTCTTCAGCGCGTAGTGCAGCGAGAGGTCCTTCTCCTTCTTCGGACGGTCCACCCGGGCCGTGAAGTCGCCGGTCAGGTTCATCGGGTCCACGAGCTGGACGAACACGCGCAGCGCCTGCTCATAGGGAAGCTTGCTCTCGCCCAGGCCGCCGAAGGCCTTCGCCAACGCCTCCGACCGGGCCTGGTTGTTCGGGGCGTTGCGCGCCGCCATCAAGTCGGCGACGATGCCGGCCGTCTCCCGCGCGATCCGCGCCATGTCGGAGATCTCTTCGGCCCGCCCGCCGCCGTTGCGCCCGCCGTGGCCGTACTGGTCATCGGGGAAAGCCCGGCGCGCCGCGCGCCAATCGTAGGAGATGGACCCGTCGTCGGCGACCTTGCCGTTGGCGAGCAGCCAGCGCATCGCCGGCTGAGAGTCGGAGACGGCCGCGTAGGCCTTCACCACGTCCTGGGCGGTCGCGGCGAGAAGCTCCTTGACCGCGTTCTGGTTGAAGACGAGGGTCATCGCGATCGAGCCCTTCCGGTTGGTCGATTCCTGATGGCCGCGGCCGAAGTCGTCGCCGTAGGTCCTTTCCGGCGCGGGAGGCTCGGGGAAGTGCTTGCCGAGCGGCAAGGCCATGCGGCGGTTGGGGCCTTCGCCGCGCGTGCCGGCCAGGGCCATGATGTCGCTGAGCTCCTTGGCCTTCTCGCGCACCGAGCTCTCGGTGGCGCGCAGGAAGCCGTGCTGCTGGAGATAAACCACGATGGGGTCGCCGTATTCTTCCCCCTTGCGGGCCGCGGTCACGACCTGAACGTCGCGTTGGACGTTGTCCTTGATCAAGGGACCGACCCAGGGGATGTTGAAATACTCCGACTGCCGGGACTTGTCGGCGCGCTGGAAGTGGATCTGGCCCTCGACGCCGGTGTAGCGCGTCATCGTGTCGTCGCTCTTGAGGCTCGCCCAGTTCTGCGAGGTCAGAAAGGGCAGGTTCAGCGTGACCGACTTGGCCTTCTGGGTGTAGGCGTTGATCGCGGCGAAGGACGCCGGCCCGAGCTGGGCGTCATGGTCCTCCTTGAGGTCGAGATAGGCCTGCTCGGTGGACGCGTCGGTCGACTGCTGGGTGCCCATCTTCCAGCCCATCTTGACGAGGGACTTGAAGTCGCCGTGCAGGGCCTCGGCGACGGCCTCGGCCTGCTTCGGATCACGCGGATCGACGATATACTCGAGCACGACGCGCTTGCCCTGGGAGCGGGCGTTGGAGAGGCCGAGGGCGGCGACGGTGTAGCGCCGCAGCTGCTTGGCGAGCTCGCGGTCGACGAGATTGGCGAGGACGTTGGCGCCGATCGAGGCGAACTCCACGGCCGGGATGGTCTGCACGAGATTGCCGCCCCTCGTGCGGACCTCGACGCGGTCGACGCGGAAGCGGAAGCGCAGCTGGGACTCGGAGAGGCGGTACACGGTCAAGGTCGCCGCGCCCGACTCGGTGCCGTTGAAGGACAAGGAGACGTTGAGGTTGTCGGCGATGGCGTTACCGATCGACTCGGTGTGACCGATGGTCAGGCGGAAGGGCATGCGCCACAGCTCGCCGACCTGCATCGCGCTGACGCGCGACGCCTTGAAGGGCAGGACGGTCTTGATGTCGCGCAGATCGATGAGGGTGTCGAGTTCCTTGCAGGTGGCCTTTCCCTCGAGAGGGCGGATGACCATGGAGGAGCCCTCGATGCGGCCGCCGACCCACAGGCCGATGGTGGCCCCGGCGGCCTCGCTGATGACCTTGGTGAAGGCGGTGCCGTAGCCCACGCTCAGGCGCTCCTCGTCGACGATGGTCAGGCGGCCGTCGGGCAGCGGCGCCAGCCAGCGCTTGAAGCCGGCGCCCGTGCCGCCGAAGTCCCCGGGCAGGTTGTAGTCGTACTTGAGCTTGACGTTGCGGCAGAGCTGGTCGAGGACGCGCTCGCGCATCTTCTCGCCGAAGGTCACGCGCTCGGGGGCGGAGAAGCCGCCTTCCGGGGTGGTCGGGCCGATCGGGGTGCCGGGCGTGGAGCCCGGGTCCGTGGGCGGCAGGACCGCGTCCCACTCGCTGTCGGGCTCGCTCATCAGCATCACCTGGGCGCGAGCGGGCACCGAGGCGATCAGGGCGGCGACGACGATCCAGGAGGCGCGGCGGGGGCGTTGGCTCATGACATAATCGTAAGCCATGCCGGAGCCCGTGTCGGGGGCCTTTGGACCTAGAACGGCCTAGAAACCGTTCAGGTGGCTATTTCCCGAATTTTTCGGCGAACAGGCGGCGGAAGAAGGACTGCATGGCGTCCCAGGAGCGCTCATCCGCGTCCTTATCATAGGCCGCGCCCTTAGACGGGTCGCTGCCGGCCTCGGGGACGGTGAAGCTGTGCACCGCCCCGCCGTACTGGATGAACTGCCAGTCGGCCTTGGCCGCGCGCATCTCCTCGAGGAAGCCGGGCACGCCGGGGTTGACCGAGGGGTCCTCGGCGCCGTGAAGCACGAGGATGGACGCCTTGGGGCGCTCCGCCGCGGGCATCGGGGTGGCGAGGTTGCCGTGGAAGCTCGCCACGCCCTTGAGGTCGGTCCCCGCGCGCGCGAGCTCGAGCACGGTCGTGCCGCCGAAGCAGTAGCCGATCGCGCCGAGCTTGCTCTTGTCCACGAACGGGAGCTTGCGCAGCTCCTCGAGGCCGGCGAGCGCGCGCCGCCGCATGAGGGACCGGTCGCCGAAGAAAGCTCCCGCGAGCTTGCCCGCTTCCTCGTGATCCTTCGCGTACACGCCCTTGCCGTACATGTCCACGGCGAAGGCGGTGTAGCCCAGGCGCGCCAGCTGCTCGGCGCGCTTGCGGGCGTAGGGGCCGTGGCCTTTCCACTCGTGCACGACCAAAATGCCGGGGCGAGCGTCCTTGAACCCGTCCTCCCAGGCGGCCCAACCCTGGAGCACGACGTCTCCGTCCTTATACTCGACGGCACGGGTCTTGATCAGGGCGTTGGCGGGCATGATGGCGGCGAAGAGTATCGCGGCGGCCAGGATAGCGTTTTTCATGGAAGGGAGGATATCAAATCGCCGGCGCCGAAATGAACTTGCAACACGGCGGCGCTATGCTTGCGCCCAGACGTCCACGAGAGGTTCACACCACGATGACGCGCCGAGGCGTTCTAGCCGTTCCTAGGTCCAAAGGCCCGCTTTCCTCCGGGTCCTTCGCCTTCCCCTCCGCGGGCCGCAGACCCCCGACTTCGACCGCCTTCCCGGCTACCCTTAGAGCAATGAAGGCCCTCGCTTTCCTCCTGCTCCTGGCCGCTCCCGCCCGAGCCGACGACTGGGCCGAGTCCGCCCGGCCGGTCTATCGCGGAGTGGAGGCCTTAGCCGACGGGGTCTACGGCCTGATGCGCGGACACCTGATCTCCGCTGTCCTTCCCGGACGCCTGTCCCGGCGCATGAGCGCCGTGCCCGTGCAGACCTCCGACAAATTTTTCGCCGAGCGCCTGCGCTCCCGCCAAGAGAAGGCCTCCCGGCGCCTCATCGAGACCCGCCCCGTCGGGCCCGTCGGCCCATCGGAAAGGGCCGCCTGGCAGCGCGACGCCGCCGGCGCCCATGTGACCGTCCTCACCGACGCCCTCGCCGACGCCTTGGTCGGGCGCTACCAGCTCGAGCGCTTCGGCAAGGACAGCGGCGCCTACGCCTCCAACCTCTCCAACTGGGACCCCGGGTTCATGATGTCGGCCGGCGTCCTCGGCAGCGCTTATCTGTACGTCGCCGGCCTGCGCACCGACTTCGGCGTGGGCCCGCTGAGAGTGGATTTCGACACATGCACCGGCGCCCGCTTGCGCTCCGCCCTTGAAAACGGCGAGGGCCGCGGCCTCGCCGCCCTGATCGTGCGGCGCCGCGGCTCCCCCCTCTCCTTCAAGACCGAATGGGGCCTCAAGGACGGCCGCATGGCCTCAGAGAAGGTCGGCGTGAACTACTCGGCCCGGTTTTAGGTCACCCCGCGGAGCCCCGAGAGCTACTTCGCGGGGCGCTTGAGGAAGACCGCCGCCATCGGCGGCAATTGCAGGTTCACGGAGAAGGGCCGGCCGTGCCAGGGCTCCTTGTCGGCCTTGACGCCGCCGCCGAGGGTGACGCCGGAGCCGCCGAACTCGGTCGCGTCGGAGTCCGCCAATTCCGCCCACCAGCCGCCGCAGGGCACGCCGACGCGGTAGTCGCCGCGCGGGACGGGCGTGAAATTGAACACGCATAGCACCTGTTCGTCCTCCGAGGCGCCCTTTCTGAGGAAGGACAGCACGGAGTTGTCGGCGTCGGAGGCGTCCACCCACTCGAAGCCGCGGTCGTCGCAGTCGCGCTCGTGGAGCGCGGGCTCGGAGCGGTAGATGCGATTGAGGCGTGTGACCCATCGCTGAACGCCGCGATGGGTCTCATGCTCTAATAGGTGCCAGTCGAGCGAGCGGTCGTGGCTCCACTCCTGGCGCTGGCCCAGCTCGCCGCCCTGGAACAGGAGCTTCTTGCCGGGCATGGCCCACTGCCAGCCGTACAGCAGGCGCAGGTTGGCGAACTTCTGCCAGTCGTCGCCGGGCATCTGCTCGAGGAGCGCGCCCTTGCCGTGGACGACCTCGTCGTGCGAGAGCGGCATGACGAAATTCTCGTGGAACTGGTAGATCGCGCGGAAGGTGATGTCGTTCTGGTGGTACTTGCGGTGGACGGGGTTCTCGCGGAAGTACTTGAGCGTGTCGTGCATCCAGCCCATGTCCCACTTCAGGCCGAAGCCCAGGCCGCCGAGGTAGGTGGGCTTGGAGACGCCCCCCCAGGCCGTGCTCTCCTCGGCGATCGTCTGCGCGTCGGAGTGGTGCAGATAGATCTGCTCGTTGAGCTTCTTCAAGAAGTCGATGGCCGCGAGGTTCTCGCGTCCGCCGAACCGGTTGGCGATCCACTCCCCTTCCTTGCGCGAGTAGTCGAGGTAGAGCATGGAGGCGACCGCGTCGACGCGGATGCCGTCGGCGTGGAACTTGTCGAGCCAGAACAGAGCGTTCGAGATGAGGAAGGCCCGGACCTCGTTGCGCCCGTAGTTGTAGATGGAGGACTTCCAGTCCGGGTGGAAGCCGAGCCGCGGATCCTCATGTTCGTACAAAGCGGTCCCGTCGAAGAAATGAAGCCCGTGCCCGTCGGTGGGAAAATGAGACGGGACCCAGTCGAGGATGACGCCGATGCCCTCCTGATGGAGGTGGTCGACGAGGAACATGAAGTCTTGGGCGGTGCCGTAGCGCGAGGTCGGCGCGAAATAGCCGGTGGTCTGATAACCCCAAGACCCATAGAACGGATGCTCCATGACGGGCATGAGCTCGACGTGGGTGAAGCCGAGCTTCTTGACGTGCGCGGCGAGCAGGGGTGCGATCTCCCGGTAGTTCAGAGAGCGGTTGCCCTCCTCGGGGACGCGGCGCCAGGAGCCGAGGTGCGCCTCGTAGAAGGACAGCGGGGCCGTCAGGCCGGCGCGGTCCTTGCGGCCCTTCATCCACTCGGCGTCGTTCCACTGATAGCCCAGGTCCCAGACCACCGAGGCGGTGCGAGGCGGCTCCTCGTGGCGGAAGCCGTAGGGGTCGGCCTTCTCGCCCTTATGGCCGTGGACATGGGAGGAGATGTAGTACTTATAGACCGCGCCCTTCCCCACACCGGGAATGAACCCTTCCCATATTCCGGAGGAGGCGCGCGGCTTGAGCGGGTGCTTGGTCTTGGCCCAGCCGTTGAAGTCGCCGATGACGGTGACCTTCTTGGCGTTGGGCGCCCAGACGGCGAAGCGGGTGCCCTCTTTGCCGTCGTGCGTCTCGAGGTGCGCGCCGAGCTTGTCGTAAAGGCGCACGTGCGTGCCCTCGTTGAACAGGTGCAGGTCGAGTTCGGTCAAGCCCGAGACGTGGTGGTCGACGTATTCGGCGCTCATTCGCTCTCCGGGGCGCGGCCGCAGGCGCCCGTCAGCAGGGCGAGGCGCCCCGCCAGGCGCGCCGTCAGCAGGCCCGGCTCCATGCGCCAGCGCCAGTTGGCGGCGGTCGTGCCGGGGCGGTTCATGCGCGACTCGCCGCCGGCGTTGACCAGGTCGGTCATCGGGGCGATCGCGGTTCGCGCCGGAGAGCGCCAGACGAGCTTGAGCATGTCCCACGAGGGAAGCTCGGGCTCGCGCCCGACGGCCCGCCGGAAGGCGCGCCGCTCCTTCTCGGCCTGGGCGGGGGAGCGCATCGCGTTCGCCGTGCCGTCGTCCTCCCACCAGCCGCGGGTCGTGTCGTTGTCGTGCGTGCCGGTGTAGCCGACGCAGTTTTCCGGCCAATTCTCCGGCCAGTCCTTCTCCTCTCCGCCGAAGGAGAACTGCGCCAGGCGCATGCCAGGGAAGCCGAACTTGTCGCGGAGTGCTAGGACGGCGGGGGTGGCCACGCCGAGGTCCTCGGCGACGATCTCGAGGCCCTTGAGCTCGCGGCGCACGGTCTCGAAGAGCTCGTCGCCCGGCGCGTCGACCCAGCGGCCCTTGATCGCGGTCGTCTCCCCCGCGGGGATCTCCCAATAGTTGCGAAAGCCGATGAAGTGGTCCAGGCGGAGCGCGTCGAAGCGCTCGGCGCACGCCTTCAGCCGCGACACCCACCACGAAAAGCCCGTCGCCTGGTGGCGCTCCCAGCGATAGAGCGGATTGCCCCACAGCTGCCCATCCGCGGAGAAATAATCCGGCGGCACGCCCGCGACGACCTCAGGGGCCCCGGATCCGTTTAAAAAGAAGAGGTCCTGGTTGGCCCAGCAGTCCGCGCTGTCGTGGCGCACGTAGATCGGCGCGTCGCCCATGAGACCCACGCCGCGCGCGGCCGCGTGGCGGCGCACCGCCAGCCATTGCCGGGAGAACAGCCACTGCGCGAAGTCCTGGAAGCGGACCTCCTCCGCCTCGTTGGCGCGCGCCTCGTCGAGCCGCGCGGGATCGCGGCGCCGCAGGCGCTCGTCCCACTCGGTCCAGGGCCGGCCGTGGTAGGCGTGCTTGAGCGCCATGAACAGGGAGTGATCGTCGAGCCACCAGGACTCCCGGGCGCGGAAGGCCTCGAAATCCTCCTTGTCCTCGCGCGTGCCGCGGCGGCCGAAGTGCGAAAACGCCGCGCGCAGGGCCTTCGGCTTCGACTGCCCGAGCTCGGCCTTCTTCAGGAGCCCCTCGACGCAGAGCAGGTCGGTGTCGATCAGGGCGGGGCTGCCGGCGAAGCTCGAGGGCGAGGCGTAGGGCGAGCCGATCTCGTCCGGCGGGCACACGGGCAGCATCTGCCACCACGACTGTCCGCAATCCGCCAGGAAATCCACGAAGGCCAGCGCCTCGGCGCCGAGGGCTCCGCCGCGCGCCCCGGGCAGGGACGTCGGATGCAGGAGCACTCCGCTGGAGCGCCGCGACAAGGTCGGCTTGGCCGTCATGAGGCCTGCATTCTAGCATGAGCGCCCCGCGTGTGCTACGATTGCGCGCATGTGCAGCCGCTACACCGTCGGGGCGGATCCGAAAGTCACGGCGCTGCGCTTCGGCGTCGCGGCGGCTCCGGGGCTCGCCCCGCGCTTCAACCTCGCGCCGAGCCAGGAGGCGCCCGTCCTCTTCGCCGCCCCGGAACGGCGCATGACCCTCCTTAAATGGGGCCTGCTGCCCGCCTGGGCCAAGGGCCCCCAGGCAAAGCCGCAGATCAACGCCCGAGCCGAGACCTTGCTCGACAAACCCTTCTTCCGCGAGGCCTTCCGCTGGCGCCGAGCGCTCATCCCCGCCGACGGCTGGTACGAGTGGCCGAAGAAGGGCGCCGATCGCGCGCCGCGCTACTTCTCGCTGAAGTCCGGGGAGCTGTTCGCCTTCGCCGGGCTCTGGGAGCCGGGGAACTTCGCGATGATCACCTGCGAGCCGAACCCGGTCGTGGCGCGCTTCCACGACCGCATGCCCGCCCTATTAGCCGCGGCCGACGAGGCCGCGTGGCTCGATCCGAAAACGCCCGTCGCCCGCCTCCAGGAGCTGCTGCGCCCCTATCCCTCCGAGCTGCTCGCCGCGCGCTCCGTCTCCCCCCGCATCGGCTCCACCGCCGCCGATGAGCCCTCCCTGCGCGACTTCGCCGCCGACGCGCAGGGTGACCTTTTCTGATAAAATCGGGCCGATGATCATCGCGCACACCTCGTTTCTCGAGAGGGTCTTCGACTGCCTCTGGCAGGAGTACCGGGAGCGGGTGTCGTACGCGAAGGTCTACGAGGACCTCGTCCTGCGCCTGGGCGGGACCTTTCGCAACGACCATCTCGCCTTGCGCACCTTCGCGGTCCAATCACGCTGGTCGGGCATCGCGGCGCTCTCGCGCCCGTTCGAGGCCCTGGGCTACCGCGCCGCGGGCGTGTACGACTTTCCCGACAAGAGCCTGACCTCGATCCATTTCGCTCCGCCGTCGGAGAGCCTGCCCAAGCTCTTCATCTCCGAGCTGCGGGTCTGGGAGCTCTCGCCGAAGGCGCGCAAGATCGCCCTGCGGGCGACGGCGCGGTCCGCGCCGCGCCTCGGCGACGCGGAGCTCGCCGCGCTGTCGAACGTGTCCAAGCTCGGGGCCAAGCAGCGGGACAAGCTCCTTCGCCGCTGGGTCGCCCAATTCGCGCGCCCCTGGCCCGCGCCGCGCGCCGCCGACGCCGCCGCGCTCGAACGGGAGTCCCAGTTCGCCGCGTGGACCTTGCTGCACGGCCACTCCGTCAACCACTTCACCGCCGCCGTGCATGCGCACGGCGTGCCGGCGCTCGACGACATCGAGAAGACCGTCGCCGCCCTGAAGGGCGCGGGCGTGCCGATGAAGCCCGAGATCGAGGGCGAGAGGGGCTCCCGCCTGCGCCAATCCTCGACGCAGGCCGTGGTCGTCCCGGTCGAGATGCGCTCCGGCTCGCGCGTCGTCAAGAAGCCGTGGACCTACGCCTATTTCGAGGTCGCCGAACGCCCGCTCATCGACGGCCTTCGGTTCGAGGGCTTCCTGGGAGCCCAGGCGACGAACCTGTTCGAGATGACGAGGCGCTCGTGAGCGCCTGGCAGGTCCTTCTCAAGGCGCGGCCGGACGCCCCGCTCGTGGCCGGCCTGCCGCCCGCCGTGCGCGCCGCGGCGCGCGCGGGCCTCGAGCTCGCGCCCGCCCGCATCGTGATCGCCGGCGCCGGCGACGCCTTCTTCCGAAAATGGGCCGTCCAACTCAAGGCCGCGGGAGCGCCGGTCCTCGGCGACGAGACCGGCCCGTCCGCGCTCGACGCGGGCCTGCCGCTGCTGGCGCTCGACCCGCTGTCCTTCCCCGACGAGGGCGCCCTGCGCGAGTTCGCCGCGGCCGCCGGCGGCGGGAACGCGCGCCGGCTGCGCGACGGGATCTGCGTCGCGTCGCTGAGCCTGCGCCCCGGAGAGCACGGCGCCGGCACGGCGCCGGCCGCGGAGGTGCTCGCCAAGGCTTTGGCGGCGCCCTCTACCGAGACCGGCAAGGGCGTCTTCCTCGACGCGCGCCCCGCCGCCGCCGCGCGCTCGGCCGCCGTCCTTTACGGGCGCCTCGCCAAGGACAACGACGGCTACATCGCCAAGCTCGACCGGACCCTGTCCATCGCGATCTCCCGGCTGCTGCTGCCCTTCCCGGTGACGCCCAATCACATCACGACCGCGGGTCTCGTCCTCGGCCTGCTCGGCGCCTGGTGGCTGGCCGCGCCTTCGGCCCGACTGCAGTTCCACGGCGCGCTCGTGCTCTGGTTCTGCTGCCTGCTCGACGGCTGCGACGGCGAGATCGCGCGCCTCAAGCACCTCTCCTCGCCGCAGGGCGCCGCCTACGACCTGTGGGCCGACCACTTCTCCCATCTCGCGACCTTCGTCGCGCTCCCGATCGGGGTCGCCCGCCTTCACCCCGGCGGCGATTGGCTGCTGCCCGGCGTCCTCCTCGTCACCGGCTTCCTCGCCTGCGGCTTCTCG
Source organism: Elusimicrobiota bacterium (assembly GCA_030696455.1). GTDB lineage: Bacteria > Elusimicrobiota > Elusimicrobia > UBA1565 > UBA9628 > GWA2-66-18. The sequence continues at coordinate 14,965 of JAUYSH010000090.1, read as the reverse complement.
GTGTGGTATCTCGTCCTTCGCGTGCCCGAGGACGAGCGCGGGCCGCTCGCGCTCGCCGTCGAGCGCATCGCCAGCCGCGACTACGTCTACCTCATCGTGGCGCTCACCGCGATCGGCCGCCTCGACTGGTTCGTCTGGGCGGCGGCGGTCGGCTCGCACGTGTTCAACGCCTTCCTCTGGCTTCAGTCCCGCCGCGTCGCCGCCTCCGCTTAACGGCAACGGCTCGCGACGGCCCGGCGGCGATTTCATGTCCTTCGGGGCCGCTCGGCATTGAGCCTCGCTTGGGGTCGACCGCGCTTCGAGCGCAAACAGCGCGGCGACCCCACACCCCTCAGGACATCAAACCGCCGCCGGGCCTTATGGAGGAATCGCCCCACCTGCTTCCTCGCCGTTTCGCGCAGACAAAGAAGCCCATCGCCGCAGGCGATGAATCCGTTGCCGTTGCCTTTGCCGTGCGCACGCGAGGCTGACCTGACGGGTCATCGGGGAGGAGGATCGACGTGTCTTAGGGGCCTTCGCGGACGACGGGGGTGCGAAACCGGTCGAGAGCGACGGCGCGGATGCGCCAGCCGCGGTTGCCGGCCTCCATCTTGAAAGGCTCCGCCCGGAAAAGCACCCCCATCGCGGTCCGGAACTCCGCGGGGTCCCCGCTCGCTCCAGCCAAATGATCGATCGAGGTGGCGTAGGTCCCGTGCTTCTCCTTGTATGCCTCCTGCACCCGCGCGATCACCTCGAGGCCTTCGGCCGCTTTGGAGACGGCGGCCTTATCGCGCGGCGTGGGCCGAGCCCAGCCCGAATATATCTGGAAGACGAACAGGCCGACGGCGCAGAGCGCGCCGGCGAGAAACAGCGCCGCGCCCTCGGCCGCGGACTTCCGGTAGGCCTCGACGACGACCGTGCCGGAGGCGTAGTCGTGCAACGCGCGGTTCTCCCGGTTGAAAAGCGCCACCAGGAAACCGAAGCTTCCGGCCGTCGACCCGAGAAGCCAGACCGCCGAACGGATGAGCCCGCTCTGGAAAGACGGCGGACCGCCGTCGCGCGAAACGATGCGCAGGCCGATCAGCCTCTTGCCGAGAGTGGCGCCGCTCACGTTGCCCCAGAGCTGGTAGGCGAAGACCGCCGTGGCCCACGCGGCCAAGACGAGCGCGAGCAGCTCCGGGGTGGGGGCTTTCGCGAGGGGGACGAGCAGGAGCCAGACCGTCGCGGCCGCGCCCGCGCCGAATGGCAGGGTGTCCAGAAGATAGGCGACGAAGCGGTCGCTGAACCTCGCCGCGCGCGTCTCGATGGCCGTTGCCTGCATGACCTTTAGTATAGGTGTCGGGGCCGCTTAAATCAAGAACACGCCGTCGGACCCAGGCGGCCATAGGCCGTTTGTCCGAGTGGACCTAGTGCTTAAGCCCATGAGCGCGCCGGGGCCCGCCTCCTATAATAGCCTTACGATGAAAACCAACTCCCGGCCGATGCGCATGCTCGCCACTCTACTCTCCTTCGCGCTGATCCACGGCGCCTTCGCGCCTCAGGCCTGGGCCCGGGTCGTTTCCATCGGAGCGGTCAACGCTCCGGTCGGCGGCGGCGCCGCCGCCGCGGCCGGCAGCGTCACCTCGCCGATGAACGCCGCCGCCCCGTCGCTCTCCCTCTCGAACGCCGGCCTCACCGGAAGCCTCTCCGCCGCCTCGTTCGCGCCCGCCCCGCTGCAGACGCCCATCGCCGCCGCGGCCGCCGCCGCCTCCGTCCAGTCCGCGGCCGCCGCGCCCGCCGCCTTCTCGGTCCAGGCCCGGGCGGTCCCCTCGGCGCTGACGCCGGCCGCCGCCGCGTCCGTCGCGGCCTCCAAGGAATCGGCCCCGAGCCGCGGCGACGTCGCCGCCGCCGCCAAGGCCGCGGCCTCCGAGTCCGGCCCGATCACTTTGCAGGCCGGCCCGCGCACCGGCCGCATCGCGACCAAGGCCGCGTCGATCATCTCCGGCGTCCGCGCCTTCTTCGGCGGCAAGTCGGTCGAGAACGTCCCGGCCGCCGTTAACTCAGCGGCGGAGCCGACCGTCGCCATCGCCGGCGCGTCCCTGTCCGCGCCGCACGCCTCCGAGCTCGAGCCTTCGACGGCCGACTCCGCCCGCCCCCGGTCGAACGTTCAGAGCGAGGTCCCGGCCCCTCAGCAGCCCACCGAGCCCGGCAAGAAGGGCAAGGGCTGGTTCGGCCTCGGCGCGATCGTCGCCGCCCTCATCGGCGGCATGCTCGTCATGCAGCTCGGCCTCGAGGCGCAGGGCGCGGCGATGGCGCAGCTCACCGAGGACGCCTTCGGCGACTTCTCGATCCTGGCGCAGGTGGCGATCTTCGCGAGCATCGGCAGCATGATCGGCCAGCAGCTCGCGAAGTTCTTCAGCGACCGGTTCGGCCTGACCAAGACCTTCTACGCTGCGCATATCTTCCGCGCCGTCTCCCTCGCGACGATGGTCTTCCTGCTCGGCACCGGCCACATGGCGCTGCCGCTGATGTTCGTGTTCTACGCGCTCAACGGCGTGGTCACCGGCGTCGCCGCCACGGCGCAAGGCACCCTGCAGAAGTTCCTCCTGGCCCAGCAGGGCGTCAGCCAGCAGAAGTTCCGCACCTGGTGGCAGCTCCTCGCCGAGATCGTCGCCGTGCCCGCCCCGATGATCCTGGGCGCGCTGGTCATCTCGGTCGGCGCCGGCTGGATCACCGCGATCTACCCCGCCGCGATCGTCCTCGCCCTGGCGCTGTTCCTGATGCTCAAGGTCATCCCGCTCTCCTCGGCCAAGCGCATAGAGAACATGGTGGAGGACGCCGGCAAAGCCGCGGCGGCGAGCGCCGCGCCGCAGGCGCCGGGCGCGCCGAAGGTCGGCGCGTGGCAGAAGATCAAGACCGCGTTCAAGCAGATCTTCGCGAACATGGAAGAGGGCAAGGACTTCGTCTTCAAGAACCCCGTCCTCAAGTACTCGCTGGCCGGCGCCGTGATCTTCGATCTGATGAACGTGCTCATCTACCGCCTCATCACCCCCGGCTACGGCAAGCTCGTCGCCGGCTCGGCGGGCATGGCCGCGGTTCAGGGCAACCTCGTCGGCATGTTCAGCCTCGGAGGCCTCGTCCTCGCCGCGGTGTTCCTGCTCCTCGAAAAACGCGACAAGAAAAAGAACGAAGGCAAGACCCCCGAAGAGCTCATCGCCTCGGAGCGCTCCTCGATGCTGCGCTGGACCATGCTCGGGATCCCCGCGCTGGCCCTGCTCGGCGTGATGGCCTTCAACCTCGTGCTTCCCTTCGCCCCGCTGATGTTCATGGACATCAACTGGGTCCCGAGCACGGTGCTCGCCGCCGCCCTGATCCCGTTCGGCTTCATGCAGGTCGCCGCGTCGATCAAGCTCAACTCCTTCTTCCAGGAGCGGCTGCCCTCGGATTCAGGCAAGGTGCAGAAGGCGCTGGCCTTCTCCGGCTCGGCGATGACGGCGCTGTCGATCGTGCTGATGCTGGCGCTCAAGCCCCTGTTCGGCGACATCGCCGCCTTCAACCCGTTCCCGTACCTCGCGATGGCCCTGGTCCCGCTGGGCGCGGTCTTGTTCTTCATCCAGCGCAAGCTCGCGAACGCGACCAAGCCCGAGAACCTCAAGCTCGCCCCCGACGCTCCCGGCGAGAAGACGGCCGGCGGCTTCGTCGGCGTGCTGCTCGGCGTCATCACCGCCGCCCTGCTGCTGAGCTTCATGCCCTTCATCCCGGGCGCCGCGGGGCTGCTCGCGGGGCTCGGCGTGCTCGGCAAGTTCGCCCTGCACCTGGGCGTGGCCCTCGCCGTGCCGGTCGCCGGCTGGTTCGCCGACCGCGCCCTGCGCAAGCGCTCCGCCGCCAAGAAATAACGACAACGGCGACGCCGATGTAGGCCGGGGAGGAGGATCGAAGTCCTTCGGGGACGCGCGGCATTGAGCCGCGCTCATGGTAGACGCGACAACGACGGCCATGGTCGCGTCAACCAAACGCCCCTCAGGACCTCGATCCTCCTCCCCGATTGACCTGCATCTTGGCGGGCTTCATATCGGCGTATCGCCGTCGCCGAAGGCGACACGGCGATCCCCAGGCGAAGCCGGCGCAGGCCCGCAGTTGACACGGGGGGTCAAGAGGCCGGCGGCGGTTTCATGTCCTGAGGGGTGTTGGGGTCGCCGCGCCGTTTGCGCTCGAAGCGCGGTCGACCCCAAGCGAGGCTCAATGCCGAGCGGCCCCGAAGGACATGAAACCACCGCCGGCCGTCATAGGCCCTTCGGCCCACATAAGCATGGGCCCTCAGACCCTTCACCGCATGGGCCTTTCCGCGCATGATAGGCAGGCCGCAAGGTCCGAACCCCTACAACCCGTCGGAGGTATCGATGTATCGCCGAGCACTCCTCGCCCTCGCCGTCGTGTCGTTCGCCATTCCCGCCGCCGCGCAATTCTCCTTGAAGGAGATCAAAGCCGCCCAGCAGGATCCCAAAGCCTATACGGTCGACGAGATGTCCGTAGAGATCGTGAAGGTCGGGCCGTCCGTCGCGCCGACCGAGGTGACCCCGCCCGAGCCGGGCGTGGGGGACGTGATCCCGGTCCTCGACTCGATCGTCAACCTGGGCGAGAAGATCTGGAAGATCATCAAGGACAACGCGCCGGTGGTGAACGTGAAGGTGCAGTACGCGTCCGCGCTGCCCGAAGGCATCAAGAGCTGGACGCAGATGGGGGGCTGGCAGAGGCCCAAAGGGACCATCTACGAGCTGACGGCCAAGAACGCCTACGGCATGCAGGTGATCAAGCTTCGTTATCAGGTCCTGCGCACGTCCGGCGGCAGCTATAAGGGGGCCGGGAAGTACCTGACCGCGGTGACCGTCGAGCCGCTGCTCGTCGAAGCGGCGTGGGGCTACCACCTCAGCCTCGACGCGAACGTCCCCGACTCCACCCTCGCCAACGTGGGCACCACCGAGGAGCCGGTCGCTGCGATGATGGCTCAGCTCGGCTGGACGATCGCGACGGCGATCAAGCAGTCGCAGGGCAAGAGCATCTACTACCTCGAGGGCAACGGGACCTTCCAGGAGATCGGAGGCCCGTTCCGCCGCGAGGGCCTCGACAAGGCGAAGGCCGCGATTGCGAAGACGATGGAGGAAACGCTACGATCGGAGATGTGACCGAGCACCCAAGCAGGAAATGGTTGCCGGGCCACGGCAACCATGAGAGTCCACAAGATAAAGCAATTCAGCGTATTCATGCCGAACAAGCCGGGGGCGCTCACGCGCCTCGCGGCTTTGTTCTCTGAAAAGGGCATCAACATCCTCGGCATCGCCTCCGAGGTCCGGGACGACTCCGGCCTCGTGCGCATCGCGCTCGAGAACGACGCCGAGGCGTCGTCGATCCTCTCCGCGGCGGGCTTTTCGAGCGTCGAGACCCACATCCTCTCGGTGGAGGTCGAAGACAAGCCCGGGGAACTGCTGCGGGTGGCGGCGGCTCTGGCCGACGGCAAGGTCAACATCACGACGGTCTACGGCACCTCGGTGGAGGGGGCCAAGACATCGAGGATCCTGATCGCCGCTCAGAACACCGACCGGGCCCTGCAGCTCCTCGAGCAACTCGCCTCGGGCGCGCCCAGCAACGCTTAAAAATTCGTTAGAATCTCGGTATGTGCCGCCTTTTCGCGCAAGTCGCCCCGCAGGACGCCTCCGCCCGCTCTTTTTTGGCGGACACCGAGTTCTCCCTGCTGCGGCAGGCCGACGCCGACCCGGATAACCTCCAAAAGGACGGCTGGGGCCTGGCCTGGTTCGGTCCCGATGGGCCGCAGATCGTTAAAAGCGGCCGCTCGGCGTCCGACGAACGCCCGCGCTTCATCGACGCCTCCGAAGCGGCCCGATCCAAGGTCGTGCTGGGGCACATCCGCGCCGCCTCGAAGGGGATCGGCATAGACGACCAGCGCGCCCATCCGTTCTCCGACGAGGGCTGGGTCTTCATGCACAACGGGACTCTGTTCATCCACCGTGAGGTCGCCGCGGCCCTCGGCCCCCGCCGCGCGCGCCTGAAGACGGACAGCGACTCCGAGGTCTATTTCCAGCAATTCATGAAATTCCGCGCCGGGGGCGCGGATCCTTCGGCCGCGTTCGAGGCCTGCATCGCCGAGAACTGGCGGCTCTGGGAGTCCTGCCGCGGTCTTTATCCGGAACTCCCGGGGCCCTACTCGAGTCTCAACGCCATCGCCTCCGGGGGGAACGGGATCCACGCGCTGTGCCACGCCGCCCACCGCGGCCTCGCCGAGCACGGCGTTTTCCACCCGGACCAGCCCTGGTCGGTCATGAGCTGGACGCTGCGCGACGGGCGCTTCCTCCTCGCCAGCGAAGGCGTGGACGGGGGGGACTGGACGCGCCTATCCCCGCCCGAGACGATTTCCGCCGTCCCCACCGCGGACGGCGTCGACGTGCGCCGCCGCCCGCTGTCGCCGCTTTGTACATTTGGACCAGTCCCGGAGGTCTCTCGCTCATGAAATACGTCCTTCTCGTCTGCGCCATCACCATCGCCGGCTTCATGGCTTATCAGGAGTTCAAGCCGGTCCCTCCTCCTCCACCCCCTCCGCCGCCGCCCGCGATCCTCTCCGAGCCCGCGCCCGTGATCAACGAGGCCGAGCAGGCGAAGATCCTCAAGTCCACCGAGGACCAGGATCCGCAGGTGCGCTGGGAAGCCGTGCTTTTGCTCGACAAAATGAAGTCCCCGCAGGCGATGCCGGTCATCTTCCATATGCTCCGCAAGGACTTGGAGGCGCCGCTGCGCATCAGGGCCGCCGAGCTGCTGGGCGGCCGCGGCGGCCAGGACGTCACCGACGCGCTCGTCGGAGCCCTGAAGGACCAGGAGCCCGACGTGCGCCTGGCGGCTCTGCGCGCCATCGAGAAGATCGGGGATTACTCGGTCGCGGGCGTCATCGCGACGGGACCGATCAAGGATCAGGAGGAGAGCGTCCGTCTGCAGGCGCTCAAGACCCTGAACACCCTCCAGGACAAGAAGCAGGCCGAGATCGACGCGGCGCGCGCGCGTTACGAGCAGGAAAAGGCCGCCGCCGCCGCGGCGGCGGCCGGCAAGTAGGGAGCGCGCCGTGAATCGTCTGGCGATGCTGCTCATCTTCCTGGGGGCGGCCTCCTTCCTCGTTTGGGATTACCGGAACCCGGCGCGGGAGCCCATGGTGGCGCCGCCGCCGCCGGCCATCGAGCAGAACGCCGCGCCGGTTTTCTCCGAAGAGGAGATCAGGAAGGTCCGTCTGTCGCTGCAGGACTCCGATCCCGCGGTGCGGTGGGCCGCGATCCAGCTCCTGTTCAACATCCGCGACCCGCAGCTCGGGCCGATGCTCGACAAGATGCTCACCGAGGACCCCGATCCCGAGGTGCGCATGAAGGTCGTCTCCCTGTTCAAGGGACGCGAGGACCTGTCCCGCCTGGGCGCGCTCGTGCGCGGCCTCAGCGACTACGATTCCAAAGTGCGCATCGCTTCGCTGCAGGCGCTGGGGGATATCGGGGATCCGTCCGTCGTCCTATGGGTCACGGCGCTGCTGCGCGACGTGGAGCCCGACGTCCGCATCGAGGCGCTGCGCACGCTCGGGCGGTTTCAGGATAAGCGCAAGGCGGAGTTCAAGGCGCTGGCCGACAAGCTGCGCTCGGATTACGAAGCCGCCGTGCGGCGCGCCGCGACGCGCCGCTAGCTCGAGTTATTAGGAGATGAAATCATCATGGAACTCACGGGCATCAAAGAACTCAACAAGAAGGTCGCCGACGAGAGCCTTTTCGTTCAGGACCTCAAGCGCGAGATCGGAAAGGTCATCATCGGCCAGGACGAGGCGCTCGACCGCATACTCGCCGCGCTCGTCGCCGGCGGCCATGTCCTGCTCGAGGGCGTTCCCGGCCTCGCGAAGACGCTGACGATCAAGACTTTGGCGAGCTGCGTGTCGGCCACGTTCTCCCGCATCCAGTTCACGCCCGACCTCCTGCCCGCCGACCTGACGGGAACCTTGATCCTCGACGCCAAGTCCGGAGATTTCAAGCCGCGCTTGGGGCCGGTGTTCGCGAACCTCGTCCTCGCCGACGAGATCAACCGCGCTCCGGCGAAAGTGCAAAGCGCCCTCCTGGAGGCGATGCAGGAGCGCCAGGTGACGATCGGCTCCGAGACTCACAAGCTGCCGGACCCGTTCCTCGTGCTCGCCACGCAGAACCCGATCGAGCAGGAGGGAACCTACCCGCTCCCCGAGGCGCAGGTGGACCGGTTCATGATGAAGGTCCGCCTCGGCTACCCGACCAAGGCCGAGGAAAAGAGCATACTCGAGCGCATGGCCGGGGGGACCGCGCCGGCGATCCGTCCCGTCGCGACGCCCGCCCAACTGCAGCGCGCGCACGCGGTGGCCGCGTCGATCTACCTCGATGAGAAGATCAAGGACTACATCGTCGACCTCGTCTTCGCGACGCGCGAGCCCGAGAAGCACCGCCTCGCCTCGCACAAGCACCTGATCGCCTACGGCGCCAGCCCCCGCGCGACGATCTTCCTGGCGCAGGCGGCCAAGGCCCACGCGTTCATCAACGGCCGCGGCTACGTGACGCCCGAGGACGTCAAGACCATCGGCCTCGACGTCCTGCGCCATCGCGTCCTCGTCAGCTACGAGGCCGAGGCCGAGGGCGTCGACAGCGACAAGATCGTCAGGGCCGTGTTCGAGGCCGTCGAAGTCCCCTGATATGCTCCCGCAAGAGATCCTCGCGCAGGTACGACGCTTAGAGATCGTCACCGGAAGGCTCGTCTCGGAGAGCTTCTCGGGAGACTATCTGAGCGTCTTCAAGGGGCGCGGCATGGAGTTCGCCTCGGTTCGCGAGTACGCGGAGGGGGACGATCCCCGGGACATCGACCGCAACGTCAGCGCCCGCGCCGGCAAGCCTTTCGTCCGCCAGTACGTCGAGGAGCGGGAACTGACGGTCGTTATCGCCGTGGACCTCTCCGCCTCGCTGACATTCGGCTCCGAGCGCCGGTTGAAGCGCGACTCCGCGACCGAGATCGGCGCGGCGCTGGCCTTCGCGGCGCTGCAGAACAACGACAAGGTCGGCCTCGCCGTGTTCACCGACGGCCTCGAGCGCTGGCTGCCTCCGCGCAAAGGCCGCCGGCACGTGCTCGCCGTCATCCGGGAGATCCTCGCCTTCGAGCCGAAGGGCCGCAAGACGGCGATCGGTCCGTCGCTCGAGCGGCTGGCGCGCATGCTCAAGCGACGCTGCATCGTCGTCCTGGTCTCCGACTTCCGGGACGCGGGCTTCGAGCGGGCGCTGAAGCTCTGCGCCCTCAAGCACGACCTGATCCCCGTCGTCGTCGAGGATCCCCGTGAGGCGGCCCTGCCGCCCGCCTCCGCCGTCATCGCGGTGCGGGACCCCGAGACCGGCGCCGAGGGCGCCTTCGACCTGCGCTCCGACGCCGCCGAGTACGCCCGCGAGGAGGCCGCCCGGCGCGCCGAGCTCGCGCGCATCTTCCGCGCGAGCGGCATCGAAGCCGTGACCGTGACGACCGATAAGCCTTCCCTCGATCCGCTTTTGGCTTTTTTCAGAAGGCGCGCCAAGAGGAGGAGCCGGTGAATCTTTTGCCGGTGAATATTTTTTCGTTGATGCTGTTCGCGGTCATCCCCGCGTTCGCGCAGCAGGCCCCATGGGAAGTCTCCTCCTCGTCGGTCGCCGTTCTGGCCGCGGAATCCGTGGTCGTTTACCGCGGCGCCCCGGCTGGTTCGAAGGCCGACACCGTCGGTTCGAACACGAGCGACATCGTTGTCGTCAACGCCGTTGAAAATGACGGTCTATGGACGTGGACCATACTTCCGTTGTCGACCGGCACCGTGTCCTTCTCCGCCAAGTTCGCGTCCCCCGACGGCCGCTCCGTCGCGGCGCCCGCCGCGGCGTTCGCCGTCACCGTCGCCCCGCTGCCCGACAGCGAGGACATCTCCGACATCAAGGGCCCGATCAAGGCCCGCCCCGCGCTGTGGCCCTGGCTGCTCGCCGCGGCGCTCGCCTGGGCCGCCTGGCGCGGCTGGCGGCGTTGGAAGGCGCGCCGCCTCGCGCCGGACGGAACGCCGCTTCCCGAGGCTCCCGTCCTTCCTCCCGAGGAGATCGCGGCGATGGCGATCGCCGCGCTGAGGTCCTCCGGCCTCTGGGAGAACGACCAGGCCGCCTACTATCTGCGCCTGACCGACATCCTGCGCGCTTATCTCGAGGCCCGCTACGGCCAGCCCGTCACCGCGATGACGAGCGTCGAGGTCGAGCGCCTCGTGAAGGCGCGCGCGCAGGACCTGCAGATCGGCGGCGGGATCCGCGAGCTTCTGACGCGCGCGGACCTGGTGAAGTTCGCGAAGGCGAAGCCGGGCCCGGACGAAGGCCCGCGCGACGCGGACCTCGCGCTCGGCCTGATCAAGGCGACGACGCCGCGGGTCTACGCCGCGAAGGAGACGCCCCCGTGAGGCTGCTTCATCCGTGGCTCCTGCTCCTGGCGCTCCCGGTCCTGGCCGCGGCCGCCGCGGCCGTCTGGCGGCCGGGCGGGGGGAAGCTCTCTTTGCCCGCGGGCGAGCGCCTGCGCGCGAGGGCCCCGTCGCCGCGCGCGCGCGCGGCGCGCGGCGCGCCGCCCGTCCTGCTCGCGCTGGCCCTGTGCCTGATCGCCGTCGCGCTGGCCAGGCCGCAGAAGACTGTTAAGTTCGCCGGCGCGGCCGGCGAAGGCATCGATATCATGCTCTCGATCGACAGCTCTCTGTCGATGAAGGCCGTCGACTTCAAGCCGACCCGCGTCGACGCGGCGAAGGAGACCGCCCGGCGCTTCGTGCTCGGCCGGGCCCAGGACCGCATCGGCCTGACGACCTTCGGCGGGGCGCCCCTGCTGCTCTGCCCGCCCACGCTCGATTACGACGCCCTGCTCGGCCGCCTCGAGGAGCTCGACGCCGGCATGACCCGCGCCGACGGCACGGCCCTCGGCGACGGCCTGGCCTCGGCCGTCTCGCGCTTGAAGGACTCGAGCGCGAAGAGCAAGGTCGTCATCCTGCTGTCCGACGGCCGCGCGAACACCGGCGTCGTCGACCCCCTGACGGCGGCGAAGGCCGCGGCCTCCTACGGCATCAAGGTGTACGCGATCGGCGTGGCGGGCAAGGGCGACTCCGAAATGACGATCGACGATCCGCGCTACGGCCGGGTGACGGTGCCCGTGACCGACGACCTGGACGAGGAGCTGTTGTCCGAGATCGCGCGCCTGACGGGCGGCAAGGCCTACCGCGCGCAGGACGGCGGCGAGCTCAAGGGCATCTTCGCGGCGATCGACCGCATGGAAAAATCGGAGGTGGCCCTGCCGAAGATCACGGCCGTCGGGGACCTCTACGCGTGGCCGCTGATCGCGGCCCTGCTGCTGCTGCTGCTGGAGTCGGCCCTGGCCGCGGGCCCGCTGCTGAGGTGGCCCTGATGTTCCGCCACCCGCTATGGCTCGGCGCCGGCCTCCTGCTGCTGCCCGCGGCGTGGGCGCTGCTGCGCTGGGGCGACGCGAGACGCCGCCGGGTCGGCGAGGCGATGGGCGGCCCGGCCATACTCGCGAGGACCGTGACAGGGGAGCGGCCGAATTTTTCCGTCATACGGCTCATGGCGATCGTCCTGCTCGTGCTCGCGCTCGCCGGCCCGCAGTTCGGCATCGAGCTCGTCGAAACCCGCTCCGACGCGCGCCAGGCGGTCATCGCGGTCGACGTCTCGCTGTCGATGCTCACGCCGGACGTGAAGCCCAACCGCCTCGAGCGCGCGAAGTCATCGCTGTCCTTGCTCATCGACCAGCTGCGAGGGGAGCGCCTCGGCGTCGTCGCCTTCGCCGGGGACGCGGTCACGGTCTGCCCCCTGACCCAGGACGCCGACGCGGCCAAGCAGTTGCTCGGCGCTCTCGAAGTGGGCGCCGTGCCCACGCCGGGGACCGCGATCGGCGGCGCGCTGAGGACCTCGGTCGCCATGCTGGGCCGCTATCCGGGCGGAAAGGCCGTCATCCTACTGACCGACGGGGAGGACCATAAGTCCGATCCGCTCGGAGCCGCGCGCGAAGCCGCCGCGGCCGGGGTGCGCGTCTACGCGGTCGGGATCGGCACTCCCGACGGCGAGCCGATCCCGGGCGCGGGCGGCGCCTACCACAAGAACGCCCAGGGCGGCACGGTCGTCAGCCGCCTCGACGAGTCCATGCTGGCGCAGGTCTCCCGGGAGACCGGAGGCGCTTATTATCGCACCACGCCCGGCTCCGACGAGATCGCCGACATCGCCAAGCGGATCCTCGAGCTCGACGCGGCCAAGGGCGTCTCCGGGACCGCGAATCTCTGGCGCAACCGCTACGCCTGGCCGGCCGCCGCCGCGTTCCTGCTCATCCTTCTCGAGCTCCTTCTGCCGCTGATCCCGGCCCTGAGACCCCTCGCCTCGACGCGGGCCGCGAAGGCCGCCGCGCTCGCCGCCGGAACCTGGGTCGCGCTGGCCGCTCCGGCGGCCGCGGCGGGCGCCGAAGGCTCGCTGCGCGCGGGCAACCGGCTTTACGTACAGGAGGAATACGAGGGCGCCCTCGAGCGGTACGGCGAGGCCGCCGTGAAAGCGCCCAAGGACCCGCGCCCCGCGTTCAACGCCGGCGGCGCGTTGTACCGGCTCGAGAAGCTCGACGACGCCACGGCGATGTACGAGGCCGTCGCGGCGCGCAAGGACCTTCCGGCCGTGACGCGGTCCGCCGCCCTCTACAACCTCGGAAACGCGCGTTTCCGCAGCGGCGACTTCCCGAACGCGGCCGCCGCCTTCCGCGGCGCGCTGGCTCTGTCGCCGGGGGACCCCGCGGCGCGCCACAACTTGGCGGTGACGATGCAGCGGCTCAAAAATCCGCCGCCGCCGAAGAAGGGCCCTCAGGATCCGAAGAAGGACGACCCTCCCAAGCCCGAGGACGCGAAGGACAAGCCTCAAGGCGGGGGGGCGGAGAAGGAGCAGCCGAAGAGTCCTCCCAAAACCCGTCCCGAGGACCAGCTCACCAAGGAGGAGGCCGAGCGCATCCTGCGCGCCGTCGCCGAGCGCGAGAAGCAAAGCCAGCGACAGGCCCGGGAAGGCGAAGCGCGCCGGGCTCAGGGCAAGCCGCCGACGGGAGAGGACTGGTGATACGGCTCGCGCTCGCCGTCTGCGCCGCATCCTGGCTCGCGGGCCCCGCCTCTGCGGCGGGTTTTTCCGTGAGCGCCACGCTCAACAACCACCGCGTCGTGCTCGGCGATCAACTGGTCCTATCGGTGACCATCGCCGGATCCGGGACGGCCTCGCCCAAGCCGCCGCTCATCCCCGACGTCGAGATCTACGAATCCGGCAAGAGCCAGTCCATGACCATCGTCGGCGGGCGCGTCTCCTCGACCGTCGTCCTCACCTACGTCCTCAACCCGAAGAAATCGGGACGCTTCGTCGTGCCTCCGCTCCAGGTCGCCGGCGCCGAGCCGACGGCGCCTATCGCCTTCCACGTCGACCCCGCTCCCCGCGAGGAGCCCGCGCCCCCGGCCCAGGCTCCCGCCCCGCCCGCCGCGCCGGCGCCGCCGTCCGGGTCGAACCCGGAGCCCCCGCCGGCCGCTCGTCCGGGGCCGACTCCGGACGCCTTCGTCACCGCCCAGCTCGAGAAGAGCCGCGCCTTCGTCAACGAGCAGGTCACCCTCGTCGTGCGCTTCTACACCGCCGTGCCCCTGCTCGGAGCGCCCCAGTACGACGCCCCCAAGCTTACCGGACTGCTGTCGGAAAACCTCGGGGCCGAAGGCCAAGGCCAGGCCGTCATCGGGGGTCGCGCCTACAACTACTCCGAACTCAAGAGCGCGCTGTTCCCGGTGCAAGCCGGCCGCGCGACCATCGGTCCGGCCGTCGTCACCGTGAACTTGCCCCGGCCCGGCGCGGCCACCGGCGACGACTTCTTCGACCGCTTCTTCAGCATGCCCGTCGCCGAGGCCCGCCGCCTGCACACGGATCCGCTCGTGCTCCAGGCCGAGCCGCTGCCCGCCGGAGCGCCGGAGGATTTCTCCGGAATCGTCGGCGCGCTGACCATCGAGTCCTCCGTGGACCGCCTTCAGCTCAAGGCCGGCGAAGCGACGACCTTGACGGTCGTCGTCAGCGGCGTCGGCAACCTCAAATCCCTGCCCGAGCCTAAGCGGCCCGGCCTGCCGTCCGCCCGCTTCTTCGAGTCCGAAAGCATGGTCAAGCTCGAAACCCTCGGCGAAAAGGTGGGCGGCTCCAAGACCTTCAAGATGGTGCTCGTGCCCCGCGTCTCCGGGCCCCTCGAGATCCCTCCGGTGAGCGTCTCGTTCTACGACCCCGCCAAGCGCGCCTACGCGCGCGCGCAGAGCAAGCCCATCCGCCTGAGCGTGCTGCCGGGCGATCCCAACGCCGCGCGGCCGCTCGTCGGGCCGGGAGCCTCCCCGGCGCCGGGCGTCAGCGAGGTGGCCGCCGACATCCGCTACCTGAAGTCGCCCAACGGCCGCGGCCTCGCCGCCAAGGCGCTCGCCGCGCTGGGCGCCTTCGGAAGCACGGGGCCGTGGCACGCCCTGCCCGGCGCGTGGCTGGTCGGGGCGCTGCTCCTGGCCTGGCGCCTGCCCGGCGCGCCCCCCGCCGCACGGCGCGAGGCCTTCGACTGGCCGGGTGCCGCCCTGCTGGTGGGCGCGATCGTGGCCGCGCTGCTGGCGATCAACCGGAGCTTCGGCCCCTGGCTGGGCCTGGTGGCGGCGGCCCTCGCCTGGGCCTTCGTGCGGCGGCAGCGCCGGGCCGCGCGCCCGATCCTGGATGTCAGCCTGTTCGCCGATCCCGGCTTCGCGGCGATCAACCTCGGCGCCGTGGCGATCAACCTGGCCGCCTTCGCGGTGATGCTGCTGGCGCCGTTCTACCTGGTGGGGGTGGAGGGGGTGTCCGTGACCGCGCTGGGGTTGGTGCTGGCCTGTTCGGCGACGGGGATGATGGTCTCCGCCCCG
>JAUYSH010000081.1 GCA_030696455.1 Elusimicrobiota bacterium | reverse complement strand
CGGCGCCCTGAGCGGGGCCGCGATCCTCGGCGGCTGGATCCTCGCGATGGGCTGCGATTGGCGGATCATGGCCGAGGAGTCCGGCAAGGCCGCGCTGTCGGAGATCCGCCTGGGCCTTTCCCCCACCCCCGCCCTCGTGACGCGCCTCTCGGCGCTCTCGATCGATCAGCGCGTGGTCAAGGAGATGGTCTTGAGGGGCAAGACCTTGCGCGCGCCCGAGGCCCTCGCGGCCGGGCTCGTCGACGAGGTCGTCCCCGAGGCCGAGGTCGCCGAGCGCTCGCTCGCCCTCGCCAAGCGCCTCGCCAAGTCGGCGCCCGCGGCGTTCGCGTCGCTCAAGAAGGGCCTCAACGCCCCCTTCCTGAGCGAGGAGCTCTGGACCCGTTCCATGCTGGAATTCAACGCCCTCATCGTCGGGCCCGAAGCCCGCGAGGGCATGGCGGCGATGCGCGACAAGCGCCGCCCCCGCTGGGAGGACTGATGTACGACAAGGGACTGCTGCAAGGCAAGATCGCGGTCGTGACCGGCGGCGGCACGGGCATCGGCAAGGCCGTGGCGACGGCGCTCGCCCTTCACGGGGCCGACGTGGCCCTCGCCTCGCGCGACGGCGAGCGCCTCGAGGCCGCGGCCGCCGAGATACGCAAGGCGACCGGCCGCCGGGCGATCGGCGTCCCCACCGACGTGTCCGACGCCAAGGCCGTCGCGGCGCTGTTCGACAAGGTCGAAGCCGACCTGGGCCCGGTCTCCATCCTGATCAACGGCGCGGCCGCGAACTTCGTGCGGCCGAGCGAGATGCTGACCTCCGTCCGCTTCCGCAAGGTCATCGACATCGTCCTCCACGGCAGCTTCAACTGCGCGATCGAGGCCGGCCGGCGGATGCTCCCGCGCGGCGAGGGCACGATCGTGAGCCTGCTCGCCTCGTACGCCTGGACGGGCGCCCCGGGCTTTCTGCCCTCCGCCGCGGCCAAGTCCGGCGTGCAGGCCATGACGAAGACGCTCGGCGTCGAGTGGATCGGGCGCGGCGTGCGCGTCAACGCGGTCTGCCCCGGGCTCATCGACACCCCCCAAAGCCGCGAGCGGCTTTGGCCTGAGAAGTGGATGAGCGAGCTCCTGCTCGACAGCATCCCGAACCGGAAGTTCGGCACCGAGGAGGACGTGGCCAACGCCGTGCTCTTCCTGTGCGCCCCGAAGACGAGCTACGTCGCGGGCGAGACCTTGGTCGTGGACGCGGGGACCTCGCTCGGCGGCACGCCCTACCTGCGCTTCGTCGAGAAGGCGGGCGTCGTGCGAAAGGCCAGACCGAAATAACCCTCCCGGCGATAAAGAGAAGGGCTCCCCTCTCGGGGAGCCCTTTTACTTAAGAACTCGCGCGAGTCTCTTTCTTACGCGTGCTCGTGGTGCTTGCTATTGGTGTCGACGAAGGCCTGCTTCGCGGCCTTCGCGGCGTTGACGATCGCGTCCTTCTTCGCGAGAGATTCGTCCTTCACCGTGTTGATGAGGTCCGCCCCCTTTTCGCGGCGCTCCTTGAGCCAGTCCGCCAGCTGCTCGCGGGTGTCGGTGCCCGAGCGAGGCGCGAACAAGACTCCAAGAGCCGCTCCGATCGCGGCGCCCGTCACGAACAAAAGCGCCCCGCCCAGTCCTTCATTGTCTCTAGCCATGATGTCGTTCCCTCTCAAAAGTGCGTCTCGGTGATCGGCATTCCTGCCGATTGGCCGAGTATACATCGGCCTATTCTCCCCGTCAAGAGGGCATTTTCGACTGTCAAACGAAAGTTAAAATGTCCGGTCTAATCGAAAGTTGAAATGTCCGGTTTTGCCGTAGTCGTTGTGGCCGTGTTTTGATCCGTATTCCTTGTCGTTGTTGTGGCTGTTGCCGTTAGGACTGATCCAGAGAAATGTCGTTGCCGGTGGAGGCTGTAGCCGTTGCGTTCGCCGCTCGAATTTCAAGTTGGAAAGATTTTGCCCCCCAACGGCATGTCCGCCCCCGTGGGGGGCGGCCAGGATCGTCGCCTTCGGCGCCGATCTTGTTGGCCGTAAAGCCATCGCGCAAGCCGGCACCGCAACGACCCTGGGACGCACGGAGATGCCCCAAGGTGCGGGGCTGGCGTTTAATGTAGGGGTTGGCATCAGATCTTGCTGAGTACGCTTGGCGCGAGCCCGACGCGATGCGGTCCGTTGAGAAAGAGCCGCCGCCAGGGATGGTCCTTTGCCGGCGTCGAGCCAACCCCCTTCGTTCGGGGATCGTCGCGTTGTAAGCCTCGGGAGGGCTGCGCTACGAGGTGAGGCCTGTACGGGCGCTTCTCGATGGTCTTGAAGCGCAAGTAGGTGCCTTTGGCGCGCAGGTGCGTCGTTCCATCCAGCCGAATCTCAACTTCGATTTTGTCTTTGGGCCCAACGCGGACGGGCTGGTCCTCGAAGAGCTGGAAGAAGCGCTTCTCGAAGCGCACGGTGTAGTCGTTGGCGATTGAGCGCGTCGTACGCCGAGACAGGATTTGATCAAGGCGGTGATCGGCAAGCAGAGGCCTGTGAGCATCGGTATTGTTGGCCGGATCGACGGCGAAGCGCCTGTTGTGGTCGTCGATGTAGACGGTGCGCAGGAAGATATTTCCCGCCGCCATATCGTTGATGTTCGCCAGACGCAGTTCTTTGATGAGCCGGTCTTGGTGCGTGTCGAAGCTTCGTTCGACGCGTCCCTTGGCCTGCGGGCTGTTGGCAGGGATGACTTCAATGCCGAGTTCCGTCATCGCTCGCGTGAACTGCGTGATGGGATCGCTGTCTCGCAGTTCCTCGTCGATGGTTGCTTGTCGATTGACCTTGTAGATCGAGTCCTTGTCGACGTAAAAAGCGACGCAACGGCCGTGCTTGCGCAGATAGATCTCAGTGCTGCGCATGAGGTTGAACGTATCCTCGACTGTGACGAACTCTGCGTGGAGAATGCGGGATGTCGCGTCGTCGATGTAGACGAGGAGTGCGCATTTCGGGCCGCGGCCCTCGAACCAATCGTGCTCGGAGCCGTCGAGTTGGATGAGCATGCCCACACAGTCTCGGCGTTCTCGCCAAGCACGGTGCCTGGCCTTCGGGCGGCGGCGCTGCCAGAGTTCGGTCATCGTCATCAGCTTGCGAACCGTCGTGTCGCTCAGGACGATACCGTGAAGGCTTTCAAGTTTCTGCTGGGCGAAAACGGCAGTGAAACCTTGCCAGCGAGGATTGTGGATCGCGCTGAGGGCCATGCCGAGCAGTTCGGGGTCGCACTGATTGTTCGAGCTACGCCCGAGGAGTCCGTGGAGTATCCCACGGTTGCCGCGGCTACGCACCTGCACGCACAACCGTCTCACTTGTCGATCGCCCAAATCCAGAATAGCAGCAGCCGCAAGCTGCGTCAGTTTCTTGTCGAGAACGTTACGTATGACGCGCAGCCGGTCTATGTCCGTATTGCTCATGTTTAGCCTCGCTTTCATACTCGGTTTCTCCACCCTCGCGGGAGGATAAGTATGCGCCAGAACCGGACATTTCAACTTTCGCTAAACAGGACATATCAACTTTCGCGCGACAGGGTGAGGCCGCTTGACGAACCCAGGCCCAGGTCCTACACTGTCCTCATGAGCTATTCCCCCCCGGGCCTGCTGTCCGCCGCCGAGATCGAATCCCGCGCCTTCATCCAGAAGGTCTACGCCTGGATGACCGCCGGCCTGGCCGTCACCGGGGCGTGCGCGCTGTACATGGCCTCCGATCCGAGCATGATCATGGCGCTCGTGCGGAACAAGTTC
>JAUYSH010000131.1 GCA_030696455.1 Elusimicrobiota bacterium | reverse complement strand
TCCGCACTCTTGGGCGCCCGCGGGAACGGGATGACATCGCGGATGTTGGCCACGCCCGTGGCGTACATCACCGCGCGCTCGAAGCCCAGGCCGAAGCCGGCGTGCGGCACGGTGCCGTAACGGCGCAGGTCGGCGTACCACGAGTACGTTTCATGGGAGATTCCGGTCTCCTTCATGCGCTCCAGCAGCTTGTCGAGGCGATGCTCGCGCTGCGAGCCGCCGATCAGCTCGCCGACGCGGGGCACCAGCAGGTCCATGCAGGCGACCGTCTTCTGGTCGTCGTTGCAGTACATGTAGAACGGCTTGAAGGAGCGCGGATAGTTGATGACGAACACCGGCTTCTTGGCGTACTCCTCGGTGAGGTAGCGCTCGTGCTCGGTCTGCAGGTCCTTGCCCCAGGAGATGGGGTGGTCCCATTTGCGCCCGGCCTTCTCGAGGATGGCGATGGCCTCGGTGTAGTCGATGACGCCGAACTGGGCCGAGGCGACGGCCTCGAGCTTGGCGCGCAGACCCTTCTCGACGCGCTCGTCGAAGAACTGCAGGTCGCGGGCGCAGTTCTTGAAGGCGTGCGCGATGAGATGCTTGACGAAGTCCTCGGCCAAAGACATGTCGTCCTTGAGGTCGGCGAAGGCGAGCTCGGGCTCGATCATCCAGAACTCGGACGCGTGGCGCGGCGTGGTGGACAGCTCCGCGCGGAAGGTCGGCCCGAAGGTGTAGACCTTGGACAGAGACATCGCGAGTATTTCCGCCTCGAGCTGCCCCGAGACCGTCAGGGCGCACTTCTCGCCGAAGAAGTCCTTGGAGAAGTCGACCTTGCCGTCCGGCCCGCGGGGAGGCTTCTCGGCGTCGAGCGTGGTGACCTGGAACATCGCACCCGCGCCCTCGCAGTCGGAGGTGGTGAGAATGGGGGAGTGGCACATCACGAAGCCGCGGCTGCGGAAGAACTCATGCACCGCGAACGACATCTCGGACCGGACGCGGAACACCGCCCCGAACGTGTTCGTGCGCGGGCGCATATGGGCCACGCCGCGCAGGAACTCGAAGGAGGTCCCGGCCTTCTGCACGGGGGAGGAGGGGTCGCACTCGCCGAGAACCTCGATGGACGAGGGCTCCAGCTCGAGGGCCTGGCCCTTGCCTTGGGAGGGAATCAGCTTGCCCGTGACCGCCAAGGAGGCGCCGGTGATCTGCTTGAGTATGCCTTCGCGGCCGGGGAACTCGGCAGGCACCAGGACCTGGACCGAATCGAAGGTCGAGCCGTCGTTGAGGTGGATGAAGCCCACGCTCTTCGACTCGCGCACCGACTTGATCCAGCCCGCGACCGTCACGACGTCATCCGCCTTGCCCGTCTCCAGCACCGCTTTGATCTCGCTTCGCTTCATGCGGAGATTATGCCAAATCGGCCCTTCGCGGCGTGCGCGCCTTGGCCTCGGCCGGCGGCACGGCGCGCTCCGGCGGAGGGCAGGGCCGGCGTCTGCGGGCCGACGAACTCGGCGACAGCCGCCTCCGCGACGACGACGCGAACGGTTCTAGAGCTGGACGGCCGCCGAGAAGCGCCGGCCTCGCTCGGAGGAGCGCTTGTAGGCGGGCCCGGGGGACACGGAGCCGAGCTCGGTCTCGCGCTTGGCGGGGGAAGGGTGCGTCTTGAACATGCCGCCGCCGCCCGAGCCCTCGGCCTTCTGCATGCGCGCCAGGAAGCCCTTCAGCGCCCCGGGGTCGTAGTTCGCGGCCTTCACGTACTGCGCCCCGAATTTGTCGGCCTCGTACTCCTTGTCGCGGCTGTAGCCGTTGACGACGAGCTTGTTGACGACGTCCTCGACGGCGCCCTCGAAGGCGCTCGTCAGCTGGGTCACCTGCTGCGGAGTGTAATTCTTGGCCGCCTCGGAGCCTATGATCGTGAACGCGCTCGTCAGCCGCGAGGTCTGGATGGTCTTGAGGCCGTGCTTCTTGGCGACATGCGCGACCTCGTGGGCGAGCACCCCCGCGAGCTCGTCCTCGCTGCGGACGAGCTCGAGCATGCCCTTGGTCACGAAGATGAAGCCGCCGGGCGCGGCGAACGCATTGATCTCCGCCGAGTCGAGAACTTGGAGGTGATAGCCCCTGAACGTAGCGGGCCGGTCCGAGGCCAGGGCGACGGCCTGCATCACCTTCTGCGCGTAGGCGTTGAGCCCCGGATCGTTGAGCGGCTTGTAGCGGCTGAGCACCTGAGCCGACACGGCGCGGCCGATGAAGTATTCCTCGCTCTCCGAAATCTCGGCGAAGCCCTTGCGCGCCTGGTTGACGCCCTTGGCGACCTTGCCCAGGTCCACGCCGTCGAGGCGCCCGCCGGTCATCGAGCTCACATTCAAGCGCTGGAGCCCTTCGCAGCCGGCGGCGGCGAATAAACACGCGACAAGAAGGCGCTTCACTTGGAGCCTCCCTCGAGCAGCCCGCCCGCGCGGAGGAAGGCGAACAGCTCCGCCTCGCTGACGGAGCGCCGTTCCATGGCGTCGACCGCGGCGAAGTTGGCGGCGGCGTTCTTCTGGCCGTAGGATTTCTCGACCTGAGCGTTGAAGCCCTTGCCGGCCAAGGTGACTTCCTCCGACGAGGCGCTGCCCCCGACGGAATCTGCGGAGCCGAGGCGGACCTTGCGCTCGGTGACCGCGCTGGAGTGGATGTAGCCGCCGCTCGTCTTGTGAAAGCCCGCCTCGAGACCCGCCGACTCGAACTTCTGGCCGAGCTTGGCGGTGCCGACGGAGGGGGAATAGGACTGAGGGCGCTTGCGCAGGGCGGTCTGCTGGACCAGGACCGTGATGGTCGAGGCGTACGCGGCGGCGGCCGTCAGGGCCAGAGCGACGGCGATCAAGAGTCGATGTATCATCATTTCTCCGTCAGGGCGTGGGAGCCGTCCCAATCGGGAGGCGGCGCTTCCCTTAGATAGTGTTCGCAACGCTCGATATAATTTTCGCAGGCATGATCCTCGCCATATTTCGCGACGACCCCGCGGAATAAGGCGATCGCTTCCTCGAAGCGACGGCCTCTGAACAGCGGTAAGCCAGCCTCAAAAATTCTAGCTTTTTCGATGAGCGCCTGATCCGTTTCTCCCTTGAGACCGAGAAGTTCGTAAACCCGGATCGGCTGGTTCTTGCCCTTGACCTTCACATAGTCGAGTTGCCTGACCTCGATCGCGTCCCCGGCGCCGAGGCGCGTGGATTCGGAAATCAGGATGTAGGTCCCGTAGGCCTTGTTGGCGCCCTCGAGGCGCGAGGCGAGGTTGACGTTGTCGCCGATGGCGGTGTAGCTCAGGCGGGCGGCGGAGCCCATATTGCCGATCGAGGCGGGGCCCGAATTAAGGCCGATGCGGTTGCGCACCGGCGGGTAGCCCTCGGCCGCGAACTCCTCGCGCAGGCGGACCAGGCGCTTCTGGTTGGCGAGCGCGGCCTTGCAGGCGACCAAGGCGTGCCCCTCGCAGGGCACGGGCGCGCCCCAGAAGGCCATCACCGCGTCGCCGATGTACTTGTCGAGGGTGCCGCCGGAGGCGAGGATGGTGTCGGTCATCTCGCCCAGGTAACGGTTCATGAGCTTGGTCAGCTTCTCGGGGGACAGCTGCTCTGAAAATGTGGTGAATCCCTGAATATCGGAGAAGTAGAAGGTCACGTCGCGCCGCTCGCCGCCGAGGGCCAGCATCTCGGGGTTGTCGGCGATCCGTTTGACGATCTCCGGGGACAGGTACTGGGAGAAGGCGCCTTGGATGTAGCGCTTCTGGCGGCCTTCGACGGCATAGCCGTAGGCGGAGGCGGCGGCGAAGCCGAGCCATAACGACAATTGAGGAACGACGATGTCCAGCCAGACGCCGCGGGTAAAAGCATAACAAGAAACACCCGCGAGAATCACGCTCGAAGACAGAACGATTCCCAGAGAGGACCAGGCATGCGAGGATAATCGGGACGCGATGCCGGCCAACAACAACGACGCGAGAACGAGCGCCATAACGGCAAAAATACCTGCACGCGTCAAAAAGTCGCCGTTTATTAAATTATCCGTCGCCGCCGCGAGGATCTCGGTCCCCGGGAACTTGACCGATATCGGCGACGGATGATTATCCAGCAATCCGGCGGCGTTCATGCCGATGAACACGATCTTGTCCTTGAAAACGGAGGGGGACAGCGCCGGCTTACGCTTGTCGTCGAGAGCCGCCTGGGACATGAGCACGTCGCCGATCTGGTAGGAGTCGTAGGTCCGGGCCGAGGCGTTCTCCGTGAGGGACTCGCCGTGGAAGCGCACGAGCATGCGTCCGCCGGTCAGGCGCGGCCGCAGCTCGTCGAGGGTCTTGCCGGTGGCCAGCATCGCGGCCGCGGCGGGCAAGGTCGGGTACAGGCGCCCGCCCATCGAGGTCAGCAGCGGCACGCGGCGGAACACCCCGTCGAGGTCCGCGTCCACCCGTGTGTCGCCCAAAAGCTTCGCGCCGTCCATGAGCTCGCGCACGGGCACGCGCGCGGATAGGCTCGGCTGGGCGTAGGCCGCGAGCCTCATCTCGGTCCTCACCGCGAAGCGCTCGGGCGGCGGGGCGGCGCGGAGAGGATCGGCGTCGCGGCCGGTCTGCATCGCCAGCGCGACGGGGACGAACTCGCCCAGCGCCCGGCCCAGCTCCGTATCCTCGGCGGCGCCGGTGGGGGAGGGGTTCGTGAACAGCGCGTCGAAGACGACCGCCTTCGCGCCGCCCGTTTTAAGGAAGCGAAGGACGCCTTCGTACATGTTGCGGGGCCACGGCCAGTAGGTGCCTTCGGCCTCGAAATGATCGAGGCTCGACTGGTCCACCATGACGAGGACGATGCCCTTGTCATGGCGGGAGGCGTCGGAGAGATGCCGGAAGCGCCAGTCGAGGGTCTTCAGCTCGACGCCGTGGACGGGCTCGGTCCCGCGGACGGCCAGGGCGAAGACGCCGGAGGCGGCGAGCAGCGCGGCGAGGGGGAGGTAAACGCGAAGCCCCTGGAAGTTCACGGGCTCATACTACGAAAAAAAAGCCGCCCCGGAGGGCGGCTTTAAATTGGTGGACGTGACAGGGATTGAACCTGCGACCTCATCCTTGCGAAGGATGCGCTCTCCCAGCTGAGCTACACGCCCGACGGCTTATTATGCCAAAAACCGGGGATTTCGTCCAGGGCCCGTCCTATCTTCCGGCCGCCTCGCGCTTGAGCCGCTCCTTCTCCTTGCGCAGCTGCTTCTTGTACATCATGCGCGCCTTGGAGTGCTCCTCGTTGGTCTCGGAGAAAAGGTGGCCGCCGGTCATGTCGGCGACGAAGTACAAAGCGCCGGTCTTGGCGGGGCTGAGGACGGCCTTGAAGGCCTCCACGCCGGGCGAGCAGATCGGCCCCGGCGGCAGGCCGCGGCGGATATAGGTGTTGTACGCGGAGGGGGTCTTCAGGTCGTAATGGGTAAGGCCTTTCTTCCAATAGCCCAGGTTGAGCGCGTATTGGACCGTCGGGTCGGCCTGCAGGGGCATCTTGATCCTGAGCCGGTTGAGGTACACGGCGGCGATGATCGGCCGCTCCGTCTTCAGCACGGCCTCCCGCTCGACGATGGACGCCACGATCAGCGCCTCCTCGAGGGAGAGGTCCGGCTTGGGGCTCGCCGCCGCGTAGGCCGCGCCGATCTGCCGGTCGAACTCGGCGGTCATGGCCGAGATCGCCTTCGGGGCGCCGTAGCCCCGGGGCATATGATAGGTGGAGGGGAAGAGCCTTCCCTCGAGCTTGCGCTTTTCGACGATAGCGCGGAACTCCCGCGCGTCGGGGATGATCCCCGCCTTCTCCAGGCGCTCCGCGATCTGGGCCGCCATGAAGCCCTCCGGGATGGTGACCTTGACGGCGTCGGTGACGCCGAGCGCGAGCTTGCGCGCGATCACGGTGGGCCACTCCCGCTCCCGCAAGGTGTAGGTGCCCGGCTTCAGCTCGCGGTCGAGGCCCGTGACCTTGAGGAGGACGCGGAAGACGAACACCGACTGCACGATGCCCTTGCGCGCGAGCAGGTCCGTCGTCTGCCGCGCGGTGAGGCCCTCCGGGACGTCCACGACCACCGGCCCGCCGGGGGCGACGAACCGCGCCCCGCCGACGACGAGGGCGGCCAGGAGCGCCGCGGCGCCGGCGGCCAGGGCGGCGCGCTTCACGCGGCCTTCTTCTCCGTGCGGCGAAGGGCGGCGCGCACCCGGGCCAGCAGCTCCGGCGCCCGGAACGGCTTGACGACGAAGTCATCGACGCCGAAATGCAGGGCCTCGAGCTCCTCGTCGGCGGTCTGCTTGACCGTCAGCATGAGCACCGGCAGGTCCTTGAACTTGGGCTCGGCGCGCATCGCGCGGCAGAACTGCTCGCCGTCCAGGCGCGGCATCATCCAGTCGACGAGCACGATATCGCACGGCTTTTCCTTGAGCATGCGCAGCCCTTCCTCGCCGTCCTTGGCGAGTCGCACGTCCATCTCCGCGCTGCGCAGGACTTCCTGGATGATGATCCGGTAGTCCTCCTCGTCGTCGATGACCAAAACAGAGATCGCCATGTATCCTCCCGCGGCTACGCCGCGACCTTCAACGAAAAGCTGATCCGGGTACCCTGCCCGGGCGTCGACTTCACCTCGATCTTCCCGCCGTGCTGATCGACGATCGATTTCACGATGTAGAGGCCGAGGCCCGTGCCTTTATGGCCCGCCACGCCCTCGGAGATGTTCCGTCCCTGCGTGAACGGCTGGAACAGGCGCTCCCGGTCGGCGGCGTCCATGCCGCGTCCGGTGTCGCCGACCGTCACCTCGATCCATCGAGCGCCGCCGTCGCGGAACTGCTCTCCCGTGATCCAGATCTGGCCTCCGGTCGCCGTGAACTTGAGTCCGTTGGCGACGAGGTTGACGAGGACCTGGCGCACGCGGTCGGCGTCGCCGATGACGGAGGGCAGGACGCTCAGGCGGTTGGAGATCGTCACGCCCTGCTGAAGCGCCTTCGCCTCGAAGAACTGGCAGACTTTCGTGGCGACGGCCGGAAGTTCCATAGGCCGCAGGACGCACTCCATCTTGCCCTTCTCGATCTTCGCCACGTCGAGCAGGTCGTTGATGAAGCCCGACAGGCGGCGGACGTTGACCGAGATGCGCTCGAGGAACTCCGCCGACTGGGCGAAGCCGGCCGGCGTGCCGCCGGCGATCTTCTCCCGGATGAGCTGGAGGAAGCTCTCGATGGCGCCGAGGGGGGAGCGCAGCTCATGGGTCACCGAGGAGACGAAGTTGCGCTTGATCGAGTCGAACTCCTCGAGGCGTCCCGACATGCCGTTGAACGCCCGCACGAGGCCGCCCAGCTCGTCGTCGGACTCCCACTCGAGCTTGCCGCCGAGCTTGCCGCCGCCGATCTCGCCGGCGAGGCGGCTCAGCTCGACGATGGGCTTGGTCAGGCTGCGCGCGATGAGGAAGGAGATGATCAGGCCCAGGAGGCTCGCCCCGCCCCAGACAAGCAGGATGATCCTCTTGAGCCGCCGCGTTTCTTCCACGTAAGGGCCCCAGAGGACCGAGTCGTCGAGCATGATATCCACCTCGACGCTGCGCCGCGGATCGGCCGGATCCGCGACGGTGAAGCGGGTCTCCCTCGCCCGCGAGCCGAAGTCGAGGGCCCCGACCGTCGCGGCCCGCTCGCGGCCTTGATTCTTCCAGCGGATCTGCGCCTGGGCGATCGCGGGATGCTGCGCCTGCAGGAACTTCAGGTAGCTCAGCAGCGCCACGTCGTCCTTCTGGATCAGCGCGTCCAGCGCCGCCCTTTCCACGGTCTTGGTGATCGTCGCCGCCTTCGCGCGCATGTCGCGCTCCTGATACTGCTTGCGCACCGCCAGCACGCCCCCGCCGAGCACGGCCAGGGAGAAGACCTGCAGCAGGAACGTGCTGGCGATCAGCCTCGCGCGAATCGTCACTTCTTATCGCCTCCCGAGATGATCTCCGACTGCACGCGGTCGAGCGCGCGCCGCGCCGAGGTGTTGTTCGGCTCGGCCTCGATGATGCGCCGGAACGTCGCGGCGGCCTCCGACAGCTTGCCCTGCGCGTAGAAGTCGACGCCGGCCTCGTAGAGCCGCTCGATCTCGATCGGCGTCAGGCCGGACGCCTTGGGCTCCGGCGCCTTCGTCTCCGGGGCGGCCTGCCGCTTGCCGCGCTCGATGAGAGACGTCAGCGCGTCGAGGTAGCCCTTGAGCTGCTTGCGCGAGTCCGGCTCGGTCTCGAGCCTGTACGCCGAGCGCAGGGCCTTCAGAGCCTCGGGATTGCGCTTAAGCGCGTAGTGCGCCGCACCCAGGCGCTTGTAGGCGAGCGCGTTGGACGGGTCGAGCTCGAGCACCTGGTCGGCGAGCTTCACGACGCGCTCGAAATCCCGTTCACGCAACGCGACTTCCATCAACGCCATCGTGCCCCCGACGACCTTCTCGGCGCCCATCGTCGGCGCCCTGCCGGCCTCGGCGACCGCCGGGCCCTCGCGGACCACGCCGGTCTTGGCCTCGACGGCCTTCGCGAGGCGGTCGATGCGCTCATCCGTCGGGCTCAGGCTTTCCGCGTAGGCGAGCTTGCGCAAAGACGACTTGGGGTCGCCCGCCACGAAGTCGAGCGCGCCCTCGTAGATGGCCGCCTGCGCCGCGTCGGTCGAGAAGTCCTTGAGGATGGGGAAGACCTCCGCGACGATCGTCATCCGCTCGAGGCTCTGCTGCAGGCGCGTGTCCTTGGGCTTGAGCGACAGCGCCTGCGAGAGCTTGTCCGAAGCGTCGGCGTAGCGGCCCGAGGTCGCGTCGAGCTTCGCCTGGCGGAGGAACTCGTCGATCGCCGTGCGCTTGTACAGCGCCAGGTCCTCGAGCTGATAGCGGAAGTCGGGGGTGCCGACGGCCGCCAGGTCTCTGAGGTTCTCGAGGATCGCCTCGGAGAACGCGGCCTCGGCCTGCCGCGGCCGTCCGAAGCGCATCGTCAGCCCCAGGCGGTGCGAGCCGGAGGTCGAGGTCAGGCCGCCGATCGGCAGGGCGAAGCCGTAGTCGAACTGCATGCGGCTGATCTTGTAGGAAAGTCCGAAGGCCAGTTGGCGAAAGTCCCGGCTGCCGGTGGACAGCGCCCCGCGCACGCCGAAAGAGCCGTGCAGCAAGGTGGGCAGCCACTTCTCGGCGCCGACCGCGAAGATCTTGTCGGTCGAGCCGTCCGGGGCCGCCTGCAGGCGCACATCCCCGGTCAAAGTCGAGAACGGCGTCTTGTAGGCGCCTCCGAGCTTGATGTTCCGGCCGAGCTTGTCGGTCTCCGCGAAGCCGACATTGGGCTCCATCAGATGCTGGATCATCAGGCCGACGGTCCAGCGAGGCTTCACCCGCATCAGGAAGCCCAGGTCCGCGTCGAGGTTGCCCTTCGACGGGCCCTGCAGCACCGGGTCCGGGGTGCCGAGGGCCACGCCCGTGTTCGAAATGCCGTTGGCGGCTTCGGCCGTGCCGCCGACGGAGCGGTTGAGGTACTTCAGGGTGCCGCCGAGGTAGTACTTGCCCGGCTGGGTGCGCGCGAACAGGCCGCGGCTGTAGGAGGCCAGCAGTTGGCTCTCGCGGTACAGCCCGCCCACCGTGAAATAATTCCAGCCCGCGCCGAAGGTCCCGCGCCGGCCGCCGTCGAGCGGATGGGCGTAGGCGATGAACGAGTTGGACGGGTTGGACCCGTCCGAGAGCCCCGTGAGGAGCTTCGAATAGGTCGTGCCGAGCTCCGGACGCTCGAGGGTACCGAGGCCGGCGGGGTTGTAGTACACGGAGTAAGCGTCGTCGGCGACCGCCGTGTAGGCATGGCCGAGCCCCGACACGCGCGCCCCGACGCCCACGTCCTCGTAGGCGGCCATTGCGCCTCTAGGGTAACAAGTCCCGAGGATGAGGGTCAAACCGACGAAGCGGCAAATGTTCAGGTATTTCATGGCTTACCTCACCACCAGAAAAGTGCCCGCATGCGTTTTGCCTTCCGCTTCGATCCGGTACACGTAGAGCCCGCTGCGCACGCGCACGCCGTTGGCCGTGCCGTCCCAGACCGCGTGCTGGGTCAAGATCCCGGGCGCGCACCCCGGCAGGACGGAGCGCACGTGGGTCAGGGACGCGACCTCGGCGCCGAGAACGGTATAGATCCGCCCCGAGACGCCGGAGTCGGAGAAGTTGTCGTAGCAGACGAGGAGGCGGTCGTTGATGCCGTCCCCGTTCGGGGTGAGCACGCGCGCCAGGGGGCCGAAGAAGCGGAAGCCGCCCTGCTGCGCGCGAAGGCTCGCGGCGCCGAAGAGCGCCAGCGCCAACGCCGTCACGCCCGCCATGATCATCTTGCTCGAGTTCATATCGCTTCTCCTGTGAATAGACATCAGCGCGCCACCACCACGGTCCCCGTATAGGTCTTGCCGTCGCCCTCGATCTTGTAAACGTACACGCCGCTCGACGCCGGGCGGCCGTTCATCTTGCCGTTCCAGACGACGGTGTTCGGCACGAGGCCCGGCGCCATGTCCGCCACGAAGGCGCCGGTCATGTCGTAGATCCGGCCGCGCGCCTGGACGCCGCGCGGGCCCGGGTCGTAGCTGAAGATGATGAGGTCGTTGAGGCCGTCGCCGTTGGGCGTGACGACGCGGCCGGAGATGTTGGAGAGGTCGAAGACCGCGCCCTCGGCGCGGAACAGCGAGCGGATCTGGTAGAGGCCCAGGTTGGGGGACTCGACCGTCACGGTCTGGGCGTTCGCGTCGACATTGCCGTACAGCTTCTTGAACTCGCTGCCGTTGTGCCAGTAGACTCCGACGTTCTTGGGCGAGACCGCGGCGGGGGCGGCCCCGGCCCCGAGGCCGGCGACGGAGAGTCCGCTCACCGGCGCCGTCGTCGGGACGACGACCCCGTCCAGCGTGTCGAAATGCAGGGTCACGCGCGCGGGCTTGGGCAAAGCGAAGCCCTTGAGCTCGGTCTCGCCGTTGAGGAAGGCGGTCCACTTGGCCGACTGGAACACCGAGCCGCCGACGTCCTCGGGGCGGCGGGTCGACATGATGCGGACGTCGCCGCCCAGGCCGTTGGTCGCGGCGTTGAGCATCAGCGAGCTCGCCGCGTCCAGCGTCAGGGTCGTCCCGGCGCTATCCACCGAGAACAGACGCTGGCCCAAGGACGAGACGGTCAAGGTGTTCGTCGAGAGGCCCTGCGTGTTGTAGGACTTGATGTGGTAGAAGTAGCCGAGCCCGCCCGTGCCGTTGACCAAGGTCGTCGTGATGTACGGCAGGCTCGAGACGTGCACGAACTCGAGATCGAAGGCGCCGGTGGAACGGAAGACGCTGTAGCCGATCAGCTCGTCGACGTCCCAGGTCCCCGTGCTGAAGAACGGCGAGCCGTCTCCGAAGCGGGTGACCGGCGACCACGCCAAGGTGACGTCAAGCGCGGTGGCGGACACCGTCACGCCCAGGGGCTCCATCGGCAGGATCGTGAAGGGCACGACGCTGACGGTCGAGCTCGCGACGGACTCGTTGCCGCGCAGGTCGCGGGCGATCAGGCGGTAGTAGTCGGTCACCTTGGCCGGGAGCGGCGCGTCGATGAAGCCCGTGCCGGTCGTGGTCGTCACCGAGACGAACGAGAGCAGGTCGGTGGAACGCTCGAGGCGGTAGTGGTCGAAGTCGAGGCCCTTGCCCGCGGCGCTCAGGTCGGCCCACGCCAAGGTCGCGCTGCGGTTGCCCGCGACGCCCGTCAGGCCCGCCGGCGTCGACGGCGCCAGGCTGCGGGGCATCGTCGCGGCCTGGAACGCGCCGGTCGACTTCGTGTCGATCGGCGAAACCACGCCGGTGGCGTCGACGGACTTGACCGAGAAGTACCAGGTCGCCGCCGGGAACAGGCCGCCGATCGTGCGGGTCTCGAGCGCGCCCGGCGCCAGCGCTCCGGCGAACGCCGCGGACGACGCCGCGGCGTGCCACGCCGTCGTGCTGCCGGCCGCCGAGGCCGAGATCGTCGCGAAACGCACCTCGTAGGAGGCGACCGCGACGAGGTTCGTGTTGAGCGGCGCGGTCCAGGCCAAGGTCACGTCGCCCTCGCCCGCTCCAGGCAAGGCGGTCAGGTTCGAGACGGGCTCGGGAGGATTGGGGACGAACAGCGGCACCGCGCTCGTGTTCAGGTTGCGCCCCTCGGCCGGGACGCGCAGCCAGGCGCCCGTCAAGGTCGGCGTCGAGCCGTCCACCAAGCGGATCGCGAAGTAGTGGGTGACGAACGGCATCAAACCGGCCGCCTGTACGCTCGCGGCCGCGCCGCCCGCGCCGTACGCCGGGATCGCGACCGTCGCGAACGACTGAAGATCCCGCGCGGCGGCGTAGTCCGTCGCGCCGTTGAGGAAGCCCAAGGTCGAGACCTTGATCTGGTAGGACGCCGGCGCGGTCACCGAGGAAACGAAGGGCTCCGTCCACGACAAGGTGACGCCGGTCGCCAGCGGACCCGGGGCCGCGACGAGGTCGGTCACCGGCGCCAGGCCTCGGGCCCGGACCTCGACCTGCGCCCCCGCGCTGAGAGCATCGAGCGCGCCCGCGCCCAGAGGGTTGGAGGCTTCCACGCCGAAGTGGTACCGGACGCCGGGGTTCAAAGTCAAAACCGTCGTCTCAAGATCCCCCGGCGCCGCGCTCGACGCGACCACGGTCGAGCTCGACAGCGCCGCCGCGCGCCAAGCCGCGGTGCTGCCGCCGACCGAGGCGACCGAGAACGTCGCGTGGAACACGCGATAGGACAGCAGCGGCGGCGGGTACGGAGCCGTCCACGCCAGAGACACCTGGCCCTCGCCGGGCCCGGCCAGGCCGGTCAGGTCGGTGATCGCGACGGGGGCCACGCCGCTCGCCACGGCGAAATTATTCGCGTTGAGGTTCGCGGCGACGTTGCGCACCCAGACGCCGGCGAAGGAGCCCGCGTCGCGCAGGCGCACGGCGAAGGCGTAGCCGATGCCCGACGCGAGCCCGGTGACCGTCATCGCGGCCGGATCGCCGGGCGCGCCCACGGCGGCCAGGGGGGAAGGCGAAAGCGCGGAGAGGGGGGAGGCGGCGTTGAACTCGGCGTTGTTCGAGATCTGGCCGGTCGAGGAAACGCGGATGTCGTAGTACGACGGATCGATCTGGCCGATGCGGCGCGGATGCGTCCAGGCCAGGTCGATCGAGCCGAAGCCCGCGCCGGTCGCGGCAGCCAGGTTGCTGACCCCGTCGATGCCCTTGACGGGAACGACCACCTGGCCGGCCAGGCTCTTCAGCTGCGCGTCCGACTCGGACAGGTTCGCCGCGTCGTCGACGCTCTTGAGGCCGAAGTAGTAGGTGACGCCCGGGTTCAGGCTCAGCAGCAGCGCCTGAGGATTGCCCGGAGCCAGGGGCGAGGGAGCGCCGGCGACCGGCGTCGACAACGAGAACCAGGCCGTCGTGTCGTTGCCCAGGTCGGCGGCGCTCAGCGTCGAGGCGTGGATGACGTACGAGACGACCGGGGTCGGCGTGCGTCCCACTCCGTGGTTCTCGTCCGGCGCGGTCCACTCCAGCAAGGCCTGGCCTTCGGCTCCGGCCGTTCCCGCGAGGTCGGTGACGGGCTCGGGCGGCCAGATGTCGGTCGGGGTCATGCGCACCGAGAACTGCCCCGCGTCGTTGGCCGGGTTCGCGTCCGCGCGGGCGGGCGTGGGGGAGGCGAGGAGGATGGCAAGCAGCCCCGCGCCGGCGGACGACAGCCGGAGCCAGGCGCTCATCCTGCCGAGCGCGTCACCCATCGCAGACCTCTGCGGTGCAGCGTGCATCTAGGTCCTGTACGACTCCTCGGTCATATTTTTTCTCTCTACTCGATCTGCACGTACACGCGGTTGGACATGTTCACGACCGTCCCGATCGGCAGCGCGAGCTGGACCAGGAAGGCCACCTTCTTGCCCTTCAGCTCCTTGGGCACGTCGAGCATCAGCTTGATGTCCTTGAGGCTGTCCTCGTCGACCGTCACCGTCTCCGGCACGAACTTCGCCCAGCTCACGTCCGCGGGCGTCTCATAGCCCTCGGGCTTGCTGCCGGTCCACGGCGCCGCGGAGACCTTGAGGACGAGCGCCTTGTCGTCGCGGTTGGTCAGCTTGAGCGACTTCTTCTCCGCCTTCTTGACGTCGTAGCTTCCGGGCTTGGCTCCCGTCACGTACAGCGCCGAAGGCCACAGCTCGTAGTTCAGCTCCACCATCTGCTTCTGCTTCTCCTCCGCGGCCAGCGTGTCGGGCCCCTTGCCGACCGAGAAGCGGACGTTGCTCTTGACCCCGGCCGCCATGAAGCCGGTGTTGAGCGTGTGCGCCCACACGACGCCCTGGAAGTGCCGCCCGATGTACTTGGGATCGTCGGGCACCGTGATGGTCAGGTCGCTGAAGGCCGGCTCGCCCGCGCCCAACG
>JAUYSH010000028.1 GCA_030696455.1 Elusimicrobiota bacterium | reverse complement strand
ATCGCCCCGCCTGCTTCCTCGCCGTTGCGCGCAGGCGAAGAAGCCCATCGCCGCAGGCGATAAATCCGTTGCCGTTGCCGTTGCCGTGCGCACGCGAGGCTGACCTGACGGGTCATCGGGGAGGAGGATCGACCCTCGCCGGGGGCGTTCGGATTGACCTCACTCTCGGGTCCGTCCGCGACGTATGAAGAACCCTTGTCGCGGCGGACCCTCCGCCCCGGCGCGGGTCGATCCTCCTCCCCGATGACCCGTCAGGTCAGCCTCGCGTGCGCACGGCAACGGCAACGGCAACGGATTTATCGCCTGCGGCGATGGGCTTCTTCGCCTGCGCGCAACGGCGAGGAAGCAGGCGGGGCGATTCCTTGATGACCTTCATAAGGCCCGGCGGCGGTTTCATGTCCTGAGGGGTGTGGGGTCGCCGCTATGTTTGCTCCGTCGATCGCGGTCGACCCCAAGCGAGGCTCAATGCCGAGCGGCCCCGAAGGACATGAAACCGCCGCCGGGCCGTCACGAAGCCGTGCCGGGCCGTCGCGAAGCCGTCCGCCGGGTCGTCGCGAAGCGTTGCTCCTAGGGGTCGAGGCGGGCGGCGGGGACGCGCGCGTTCGCGCGCGAGAGTATCGGCTTCTGCTGCCCCGCGGGGGCTAGGACCCCGAGCAGGATGGTGCCGTCGGCGCCGACCAGCGAAGCGGCGGGACTGCGCCCGGGGCGCGCCGGATCCTCCGCGAGCGCGACCGCGGCCCAGCCCCATCGCGCCGGATTGCCGCGCATGAAGGAGCGCGGCACCGAGACGACGACTTCTCCCCGGTCGGATTTCCAATGAGCTTTGAACACGGCGATCTCATCCGGCTCGCCGCCGCCGCGCGCTCGGAACAGCCGCGCCTCGTCGCCGGCGATGGACAGCGCCAGCTCCCAGGCATCTCGAGCGAGGACGACGGCTGCCCGGCCCTCGAGCAGGGGCACGCGGCCGGCGCCGAGCACCCGGTTGAAATCAGTGTAGAGCTCGTAGACCGGGCGCGGCGCGGCATGCGAGGCGCGGCCCACGCGCACGGTCAAGCGGACCTCGGCGTCGTCCCAGTCGCCCCGCAGGCTCAGGATGCGCCATGGATCGGCGGCCGTTCCGCCGTCCGCGATGGCCGCGGTGGCGCCCGGCGTCAGGGTCGGGAGAAGTGCGATGGTGCCCGGCGGGGCGCGGAACTCGAACCAGGACGGCCCCGACAGCGCGCGCACGCCCGTGGGCCCGTCGCTCGGGCCGGCGGCCGCGGTCGCGGCGGAGATGGAGGGACCGCTGCCGTACAGCGCATGGGGCGCGGGCAGCTTCAAGCGCTTGTAGACGGCGACCAAGGCCGTCCTCAGCCCCGCGGGGACGTTCTCGTCATCGGCGGCGCGGTAATACCGGGCGGCCTGGCAGCGTCGGAGCAGGTCGATGGCCGCGTCGAGCGTGCGGAGGTCGGCCGAGCCGGAGTTCTGGTAGCGCTGCAGGGTTTCCGCCGCCGCGCCGTACGCCTCCCACGCCGCCCGGGCGCCTTCCCCTGCGGGCGGGGAAGCCGCGGCCTCGGAATCCCAGGCGGGCCAGGCCGCGTCGGGGGAGGGTTCGCCGTGGAGGTCGGCCCGGGCGCGGGCCAGGGCGCCGACGGTCGCCCAACCCTGCGAGGGACGCGCAATGGAGGCCGCGGCCGCGAGGAAAACCGAGGACGTCGACGCGCTCTCGTCGTAGAGGGCCGTCGCGCCGGAGGGCACGAGGACCGCGGTCCCCGTCTGGGACCAGGGCTCCTCGGGTCCGGCGTAAGGGCCGGCCAGGATCCACGCCGCTCCGCTTTGGCCCAGAGAGGAGGCTACGGCCGCGTCCACCGCTCCGGCGCCGGGCACGAAGCCCGACGGGAGGGAGCCCAGCGCCTTCTCGAGGCGTTCGCGCGCGTGGACCACCCGCTCGAGCGGGTCCTGGGGCCGGGGCGCGGCGGGATGGCCGGCGATCATCGTCAGGATGGGATCTCCGTCGATGCGCGCGGCCACCTCGAGGCGTCCTTTCTCGATCCATGGAGCCAACGCGGCCTTCACCAGCGGCGTCGCCATCGCCGGCGAAACTCCGATCGTGAGCATAAGGTCCCGGTCGTTCCTCATGAGCGCGTCCACGCCGCTCCATTGCTTGAAGCCTTCCGGCGGCAGCCAAACCAGCGCGCCGGGAAGCGTCTGGCCTGAGGCGCTCCCGGCAAGCAGCGTGAGGAACAGGGCGAAGCTCACTTGACGATCCTCACCGACACGCGGCGCCCCTCGGGGCCGTCCGCCGTGTCCGCGCGGTCGTCGACCTTGGGCTCTCCGTCGACCAGAAATAGATATTTATGCCGTCCTTTCACGACGGGGACCGAGACGGTCCATATGCCGTCCCCGTCGCGGCCCATCCGCAGCAGGCCCGGCCGCCACGCGTTGAAATCCCCGACGAGCTCCACCGATCGGGCCTTCGGAGCACGGTGGCGGAACTCGACCGAGGTCAAGGTGGGGAGGCTTTCTCTTCCGCCTCCGTGAGGAGTGAAGGTCGTGCCCGTGTTCTTGAGCGGCGCGGGCTCCCAGCCCGAGAGGAAGCGCCGGTAGTCGTTGAGCGCGGATACCCAGGTGTACGAGGGCACGCTGATCAAGGCCAGCACGGCCGCGACCGTCGCCCAGAACGCCCACTTGCTTCGCCAGTTCATCCGATTCGATTCTATCATTTGAACAATACCGCCCGCCCCCGACGGCGTTCGGAATCATTTGACGGGGTGATGTTTTTATGTAGAATCGGCCCATGGACACCAAAATCCCCGCCAAGCCGTCCCCCGTCGTGAAGCCCCTCGAGCGCGCCGAAGCACACGAGGCCAATCCCTGGGCTCAAGCCATGGAGCAGCTCGACCGCGCCGGCAAGGCGATGAAGCTCGAGCCCTTCGCTTTGGAGCGCCTGCGCCATTGCAAGCGCATCCTGACCGTGTCCGTCCCGGTCAAGATGGACGACGGCTCGGTCAAGGTCTTCGAGGGCTACCGCATCCAGCACAACATGGACCGCGGCCCGGCCAAGGGCGGCATCCGCTACCACCCTCAGGTTTCCCTCGACGAGGTCAAGGCGCTCTCCTTCTGGATGACCATGAAGTGCGCGGTCGTCAACCTTCCCTACGGCGGCGCCAAGGGCGGCGTGATCTGCGACCCGAAGAAAATGTCCCGCGGCGAGCTCGAGCGCATGACCCGGCGCTATACGGCCGAAATCTCCATCATCATCGGCCCGGACAAGGACATCCCCGCTCCCGACGTGAACACCAACGCCGAGGTCATGGCGTGGATCATGGACACCTACTCCATGACGATCGGCTACTCCTGCCCCGGCGTCGTCACCGGCAAGCCCATCGAGATCGGCGGCTCGCTGGGCCGCAACGAGGCCACCGGACGAGGCGTCTTCTACGTCACGCGCGAGTTGGCCGACCGCGAGGGCTTCGACCTGCGCAAGTCCACCGTCATCGTCCAGGGCTTCGGCAACGTCGGCTCCAACGCCGCGAACATCTTCGCGGAGCACGGCACCAAGGTCGTCGGCATCTCCGACGTCGGCGGCGGGCTCTACGACCCGAAAGGCCTCGACCTCCACGACATCATGGAGTACCGCAAGACGCACGACTCGATCATGGACTACCCGAAGGCCGAGAAGGTCGACATCGACAAGTTCATCGAGCTGCCCTGCGACATCCTCATCCCGGCGGCGATGGAAGGCACGATCAACAAGGGCAACGCCGATAAGATCAAGGCCAAGTACATCGTCGAGGGCGCCAACGGGCCGACCACGAACGAGGCGGACGCGATCCTGCACAAGAAGGGCGTCGTCCTCGTCCCCGACATCCTGGCCAACGCCGGCGGCGTGACCGTCTCATACTTCGAGTGGGTGCAGGACATGCAGGCCTACTTCTGGAGCGAGAAGGACATCAACGCGCGCCTGCAGGACATCATCGTCGGCGCCTTCACCGAGGTCTACGACCTGTCCAAGAAGGAGAAGGTCGACATGCGCATGGGCGCCTTCATGGTCGGCCTGCGCCGCCTCGGCAAAGCCGCGTCGATCCGCGGGATGTATCCGTAGACGTACAGGGCCGCGGATCTCCTTTCTTAATAAACGGCCTGATACGGTTCCTCGATGAGGGTTCTTGTCGCTCCCAACGCCTTTAAAGGGAGCCTGTCGTGCGTGGACGCCGCTCGGGCCTTGGCCCGCGGCGTCCGCTCCGTTTTCAAGGATGCCGAGATCGTCGAGATTCCCGTGGCCGACGGCGGCGACGGCCTGATCGACGCTCTCAAGGTCTCCATGGGCGGCGCCGTCGTCTCGGCCCCCGCGCGCGGTCCTCTCGGCGAGCGCCGGCGCGCGTCCTACCTCTGGATCGCCCCGAATAAAATAGCGGTCATCGAGATGGCCCGCGCCTCGGGCCTGGCCCTCGTGCCCGCGGGCAAGCGGCGGCCCATGGCCGCGACCTCTCGCGGCACCGGCGATCTGATCCGCGACGCGGTCCGCCGGGGCGCGCGCACGGTCATCGTGGGCATGGGCGGCACCGCGTCGAGCGACGGCGGCGCGGGCATGGCCCGGGCCCTCGGCGCGCGCCTGCTCGACTGCGACGGCCGCGAGCTGCCCGACGGCGCCGCGGACCTGTCCCGGCTGTGCTCGGTCGACGCGCGCGCGGTCCGCGTCCTGCTCTCGGGCGTGAAGGTGATCGCGCTGTCCGACGTGACCAACCCGCTGCTCGGGCCCAAGGGCTCGGCGCGCGTGTTCGGCCCGCAGAAAGGAGCGACGCCCGCGCAGGTCGCGCGGATCGACCGCGCGCTGGCCGTCTGGGCCCGGGCGCTGCACCGGGACCTGGGCGTTTCGGTGGCCGCCGTGCCGGGCGCGGGGGCCGCGGGCGGCCTGGGCGCGGGCCTGCTCGCCTTCGCGGGCGCGGAGCTCGTGCCCGGCGCCGCCTGGATCCTGGACAAGACGGGCGCGCTCAAGGCGCTCAAGATCTCCGATATCGTCGTCACGGCCGAAGGCCGCCTCGACAAGACGAGCCTGTTCGGCAAGGCCCCCGTGGCCCTGGCCCGCGCGGCGAGGAAAGCCGGCGTGCCCTGCGTCGCCGTCGCCGGCCAGGTGTCGCCCGCCGCTCTGCCTTTCAAGAAGACCGTCTCCTTCGCGGACGCCGGAGCCAAAACCATGAGCGACTCGATGACCCGCGCCGCCCACTGGGCCGCCAAGGCCGCCGCGATGGCGGTGTCAGGCATTGCGGTATTTTCAGTTTTGGCCCTGCCCGCGCGGGCGAACAAGCTCGCTTCGCCGGAGTCGTTCGACGCGCAGTATTTCCAGCGCCACCTCGGAGACAATCTCGACAAGAACATCGCCGGTCTCAATGAGACGTTCAAAAGCGAGATCATCGGCGAGTCCGAGGCGTGGAAGGCGCCCTATCTGTGGCGGCTGTGCCGGGCCAAGGTCCGGCTCGCGGAAAAAAAAGAGAAGCGCGCCGATAAGCTCGCCTTGTACGAGTCGGCCAAGGCCGATTGCGAGAAGTCCGTGGCGCTGTCCTCGGTGACCGCGGAGGCCCATTTCTGGCTTGGCGTGGCGCTCGGGCGCTGGGGCGAGACGAAGGGCCTGATGAATGCTCTGTTCATCATCAAGCCCCTCAAAAAAGAGATGGCCGAGGTGATCCGGCTCGATCCGTCTCATGGCGGCGCGCACAACGTCCTGGCCGAGATCCTGTGGCAGGTGCCGGGCTTCGCGGGGGGCAGCAAGAAGAAGGCTCTCGAGGAGTTCGAGACGGCGCTGCGCCTCTCGCCGCGCTACACCGCCAACCACCTGCCGCTGGCCGAGGCCTACCTGCACTTCAAGCGCAAGGACGACGCGATCCGGGTCCTTAAGATGGTCGAGGAGACGAAGGACCCCGCCGATCCGGCGGAGTATCCGGAGAACCTCGCCGAGGCGAGGGCGCTCCTCTCGAAGCTGGAAGCCCGCCCTTAGGCCTTACTGAACGTTGTAGGCGAGGGGCAAAGGCTCGGACTTGCCGCCGGTCCAGCGCATGCCGCGCTTGAGCTTGAGGACCTGGCTCTTGCCGCGCACCACGGAGACCTCGACGTCGGAGCCGGGCTTGCCGTAGAGACGGTCTACGGCCTCGGCGAAGTCCATCTTCTCCGTGGAGCGCCCGCCGATCGCGTCGAGGCGGTCGCCGACCTTGAGGCCCGCGCTCTCCGCCGAACGGCCGGCGATCGCGTGCGTGATCTCGTAAAGGCGGCGTCCGCCGGTCTCCGACGTCTTGACCCACATCCCGGGGCCCGCGCGCCAGAAGGAGGGCGGCTCGTCGATGACGAGAGGATCCAGGAGACGCACGCGCAGACGCGCGTCCATATCGAGCACGGGCTCGGGGCCGCGGCGCTTGGCGTCGGGAAGGGGAGCGGCCGCGACGAGGGTGCCGCCCGGACCGACGCGGGCCATGCGCTGGTCGCCCGAGACGGCGGTCGCGTAGCCGAGCGTCGTGTAGGTCCCGCCGCCGGCGAGGTCGAGCGCGTAGAACGCCAGGCGCACCGTGCGCGTCTGTCCGTCGTCCACGGCGTCGAAGACGCGGCCGCGGACCTTGGAGCCGGGGGGCACGGCGAGAAAATCGAGGGAGGCGTCCACCGTCAGCCCCGTCGCGGACTCGGCGACGAGCTCGTCGCCCTTTTTGAGGCCCGCGGGCAGGCCCTTGGGAAAGCGCAGCCACAGGCCCTGGTCGGCGCGGACCGGGACGGTGAGCGGGGCCATCGCCTTGACGACGGCGCGGCCGCCGGAGGCGGCCTGGGCGGAGCGCTCGGCGGCCAGGGACTTCTCGTGCTCGGAGAGGTCCTTGTCTCCGCGCGCGTAGTCGCGGCCCGCCGGGATCGGGGCGGTTTCGAGGGAAAGGACCTCGAGCCCGCGCCGCACGATGAGCGGCAGCCGCGTGCCCGGAGTCCAGGCGCGCAGCGCCGCGGCGACCTGCGGGCGGGAGGCGGCGGCGCCGTCCAGTCGCAGCAGCTGATCGCCGGCCTTGAGCCCCGCCTTCTCGGCCCGCGAGCCGGCGCGGACGAAGGAGACGACGAGGCCGTCCCCCTGGGCGACGAGGTCGGTCCCCAGGCCGAACAGCGCGATTTCATCGAGCGCGGCGCTCTCGGGCTTCGGCGCGGCGGCGGGGTGGGGCGCCGAAGCCTGGACGGCCGCGGCCGGCTTCGCGGCGGCGGCTTTGCCCGCGGGACGCTTGGGTCGCACGGCCGCGGCTTGCGCGCAGAGCGGGAGGAAGGACAGCAGGACGAAGGTGATGATTCTCATTGGTTCGCCTCGGCCTGCTTCGAGTTGCGCGCGGGACGCTTTGCGGGCTTCTTCACGGAAGGCTTCGGCGGGAGGGCGGGCGCCTCGGCCTTCGGGGCCGGAGGAGGGGCGGCGGCCCTCTCGGCGGCGCCGGCGGCCTCGAGGCGCCGCGCGCGTTCGGTCCGGACCTCCGCGACGACGGAGGCGATCGCGGCGTCGGCGGGCAGGCGGCGCTCCGCCTCGCTTTCGGAGGGGGCCGTCAGGGACTTGGCGGCCGCCAGGGACAGCGCGGACGCGCGCTTGGCGTGGGCGCCGAAGCACTTCGCGTTCAGCGCGCCGAGGCGCGAGGTCACCGGACGCAGGATGTCCAGGCGGCGGCCCGGGGCGGTTTCCGCCTCGGCCCGGGCGAGGGCCTTGTCGAGCTCGTCGCTCCAGGCGATGTCGCGGGTGAGCTCGGCGAAATCGGTCTTCGCGAGAGCCTCTTCCTCGGCGACGCGGCCGCAGCGCGCGCCCGGATCGGCGTCGAGCGAGGCCAGCGCGTCCGACCAGCGCCGGCGCGCGGCGTCGAGCTGGCAGGACTTGCGCTTGGAGCGCGCGTCGGCGGAGGCCTTCAGGAACCAGCTCTGATCGACGGCGCGCCGCTTTATCGTCGCGCGCAGGGCGTGAAGCTCGGGCAGATTCCGGTCGCAGCCGGGGGGCAGGCCTCGGAGGAGCTTCAGCGCGGCGTCGACGTTGCCGGTCTCGTATTTGCACAGTTGGGGGGAGGAGTCGGCGCGGGCCGCCGTCAGGGACTCCTCGAGCTTGATGAGGGTCTCCGCGCCGCGCTTCGCGGCGTCGCGAGCCTTTCGGGCTCTCTCCGAGAGCTTCTTGTACTGGGGCTTGACCTTGGCCGGTTCGGCGACCAAGATCTCGAGCGCGAGGTAGGCCGCCTCGGCGTCCTTCGGGCGGCAGGCGGCGAGCAGGCCCGCGGCCTCCGACTCCTTGAGCAGCGCGAGCTCGAAGTCGCGGGCGAGGGGAACGTCGACGCGCTCGTTGAGTAGGACGCCGCTCGCCGACACCAGGGCGCGAACTCCGAAAGCCCGGGGCTCCTCGACCCGGAGCTTGCGCGCGAACGTGTAAGGGCCTCCGTTGCGCCGTTTGTGCGAGCGGGTTTCGATGAGGTCGAAGCCGCGCTCTGTTTCGACGGCCACGGTTTCGTCGACGGCGACGGACTCGTTCTCCTTGAGGCCGTCGATCCAGTAGGCGCCGGAGACGAGGACCTCGTCTCCGAGCTCGTGCTGGCCGAGGCGGGTGGGCTCCTGCAGGTGAATGCCGGCCGAGCGCAGCTTCGCTCCGCCCGGGGCGGCGGCGTCGCGGCCCGCGGCCGCCTCGAGGGCCGGGAGGAGGTCGGGACGGGAGGACAGGCCTTTGGCGATGCCGCGCAGGTCCTCGAGCTCGCGCTTCACGGCGGCCTTGCCGAGAAGGTCCGCGGCCGCGGCGCGCGCCTTCGCGGCGGCCCAGCGGCGGCGCTCGTTGACGAGCGTGCGCCGAAGCTGCTCCCGCAGTTCGTCGGAGAGCGCGCCGCGGGAGGCGTCGCGGGCGATGAGCTTCTCCGGCGACGACGCGCCGCGGGCCGCGGCCTCGGCCGCGAAGTGGGCCGCAGCGTCCTTGTCGGGGCGGGGACCGGCGAGGAATTCGTCGAACACCAGCTTGGCCAGGCCGGCGCCGTTCTCAAGGGCGTCGGCGTGGCGGCGCTGGATCAGATCCTTGCCCCAGGCGGTCTCGAAGAGGTTGGGTCGTCCTGCCGGCCCGGAGAATGGGGCTTTCGCGAGTTTCAGCGCCCAGCGCTCCTCGTGGCCGGCTTGGAGCAAGGAGGCCGCCGCGTGCAGGGACGGGGTCATCATGCCTTCCGGCGGCAGGGCGCGGCAGGCCCCCAGCCCCAGGTCGGGGCCGGAGGGCTCCGGCTCCCGGCCCAGCGCGTCGGCGGAGGAGGCCAGGGCGAGGCAGGACGTCGCGGCGCGCGAGAGCTCCCCGAAGCCCTTCCAGTGAACCGCGGCCAATCCCCGGGCCCCGCGCTTGCCGTGCAGCACGAGGACGCCGCGAGAGCCGAGCGTCTCCACGCCGGGCTCGCCGAAGGTCTCGGTCAGGAGGGCGAGAGGGGCCGCGTTGACCTGCGCGGAGGGCGCCGGCGCGTCCGCCCCGAAGGCCCGGGTGGCCAGGAACGCCGCGACGACGAGGCTGCGGTTCAAAGGTGGTACTTCGCGCAGGTCTGGCGCAGGTGATCCAGCGCCTTGGGGATGTTCTCGTCCGAAGGCGAGGATTTTTCGGAGGCCTCGAGCAAGGTGACGGCCTCGGCCAGATGGGCGCGGTCGGCGGCGACCAGCTTGCGCAGCTCGTCCTGCATGAGCTGGAATTCCCGGGCGAACTCCTGATGGGCGTCCGTCGTCCGGATCCGCACGGGCACGGCGAGGTTGCCGTGGCGCACGCGGGCGATTCCGGCGGAGATCACGCGCAGGGGGCCCGCGAAGCGGTGCGACCAGAACAAGGTGACGAGGCCTCCGGCCAGCAAGGAGATCGCCGAGGCGAGCAGCAGCGGGGCGCGCAGGGCGCCCTTGATCCATTCGATGGAGTGGAAGATCTGGCGCGAGGCGATCGAGGATTCCTGGACGCCGCGGAAAACCGAGAACGCGGTCAGCAGGAGGCTCGCCGCGATCAGGAGCAGGACGAACCCGACCATCTGGAGCTGGAGCGGGGCGTCGACCCAGTACTGCTGCCTCTTATAGGAAGGCTTCGCGGGGGCGGCCGTCTCGTGGGCGTGTCCTTTGGAGGTCATGTGGGTTTATAGTAACTTTAGAGTCTAATGTTGTCAATCAGCCGCGTGCGGCCCAGATAGGCGGCGGCGAGCAGGCGGCCGTCCAGGACGGAGGCGTATTGGAGCTTGAGTCCGGAGCCCGCGAGGGCGAGGCGCACGGAGGCGCCGATGGTCTCGGGCCGGGAGTTGCGGCGGCGCGCTTCCATTTTGCCCGCTTCAAGCGCCGCCCGCAGGGCCGGCGCGGCGCGGCGCTCGGCGGGCGACAAATAGGCGTTCCGGCTCGACAGCGCCAGGCCGTCGGCCTCGCGCACGATCGGGACGCGAACAAGCCGTATGTTCATGTCGAGGTCGCGGATCATGTCTTCGAGTATCCGTACCTGCTGCCAATCCTTCTCGCCGAAATAGGCGCGGTCGGCCCGGACCTGGTTGAATAATTTCAGTACGACGGTCGCGACGCCCCGAAAATGCCCCGGACGGTACTTCCCGCAATAAAGGTCCGACAGGCCCTCGACCTCGACATAAGTCCGAAAGCCTTTCGGATACATCTCCTTCGCGGAGGGCGCGTACACCGCGTCGGCCCCGGCGGCCGCGACGAGCGTGCGGTCGGCGGGAAGCGCGCGCGGGTAGCGGCCGTAGTCCTCGTTCGGGCCGAACTGGAGGGGGTTGACGAAGACGGACACTATTGTTTTGCCGTTTTCGAGGGCTGAGCGTTTCACGAGCGCCGCATGCCCTCGATGCAGGGCGCCCATCGTGGGCACGAACCCGACGGAGAGGCCCTTGGCGCGCCAGGCCGCGACGAGCGTCCGCAGGGCCCTCTTCGTCCGGACGACCGGAACAGTCATGGTCGCTTCCAACGGCTATCGATGCGACCATTTCCTCGCATATGTTCGGTCACAGATTCCTCGAGAAGAACCCGATCACCCGCGTGTCGTACTCCATCCCCGCGGCCTCGCGGCATTTCGCGTGCCAGGCCTCCGGCACCATCCAGAGCTGCTTGGGCTCGCGCGCCGAATCGAAGATCTTGCGCACGTCCT
The DNA here is from genome assembly GCA_030696455.1 of Elusimicrobiota bacterium. GTDB lineage: Bacteria > Elusimicrobiota > Elusimicrobia > UBA1565 > UBA9628 > GWA2-66-18. Next base: position 51,984 of record JAUYSH010000028.1, on the reverse strand, counting down.
CGGGAGTCATCAGCCGGTCGAACTCTCCTCCGATCACGAACAGCGGCCGGGGGGCGATCTTCGGCGCGGCCTCGACGGGGTTGAAGAGGTCGATCTCGGGGTCCTTCACGCGCGAGCGCAGGATGAGCAAGGTGATCGCGACGAGCGGGTAGTAGGGAAGCTTCATGTTGTTCCACGCCCAGCGCTTGATCACCGTGCGGTAGTCGGAGAACGGGCTCTCGACGACGGCGCAGCGCAGATCGGGATGCTTCGGCAGCGAGGCGACGGTCACCGCCGCCCCCATGGACAGGCCGAACACGCCGATCGAATCGGACAGCTCGGGCTTGGCCTTGCGCAGCCACTCGATCGCCGCGTCGAAGTCGATCATCTCGAGGCCGCCGATGGTCGTGATCTCGCCTTCGCTCTCGCCGTGCGAGCGGAAGTCGAAGTACAGCAGGTTGAAGCCGCCGTACTCGTTGAGGAAGTAGGTCTGCTTGAGCAGCTCGCCCTTGTTGTCGCCCCAGCCGTGGCACATGACGATCGTGCGCTTCTCGCCCGCGGTCGAGGGGATGAACCAGCCCTTGAGCTCCAGGCCGTCGCGCGTCTTGAAGGCGACCTTCTCATATCGAAGACCGAATTGCTCGGGAAAAATCCACATCGGCGACATGGCCGGCGGATGCAGGATGATGCCCGCGCCCCACCAGCACAGAGCGTAGACGGCGGCGGCGAAGATGATCGCGGCGGCCAGCCAGATCATTTTTGGGAGGTGAAGGAGTGCTCGGGGCCGGGGAAGGAGCCGTCCCGGACTTCGCGGCAGTAGTCGCCGATGGCCTTGAGCGACAGCGACCGCATATCAGCGTACCGTTTCACGAACTTGGTCGGTCCGGACTCCGTCAGGCCCAGCATGTCGTCGCTGACGAGCACCTGGCCGTCGCAGTGCGGCCCGGCGCCGATGCCGATGGTGGGGATCTGCAGGCGCTTGGTGATCTCCTTTGCGAGGTCGGCGGGCACGCACTCGAGCACCACCGCGGCGCAGCCCGCGCCCTCCAATATCCGCGCCTCGGTCAGGATCTTCTCGGCGGCCTCGGGGCTGCGGCCCTGCACCTTGTAGCCTCCGAGCCGGTTGACGGCCTGGGGCGTGAGGCCGAGGTGGCCGAACACGGGCACGTTGATCTTCAGGAATTCCTTGATGGTCGAGGCCACCTCCATCCCGCCCTCGACCTTGACGGCGTGCGCGCCGCCTTCCTTCAGCAGGCGGCCGGCGTTGCGCACGGCCTCCTTGGGGTCGATCTCATAGGACAGGTAAGGCATGTCGGCCACGAGCAGGGCGCGCGAGGAGCCGCGCTTGACCGCTTTGACGTGGTGCACCATCTCGTCGATGGTGACGGGCAAGGTGCTCTCGTAGCCGAGCTTGGTCATGCCGACGGAGTCGCCGATGAGGAGCACGTCCACCCCGGCCTCCTCCGCCAGGCGCGCGGTCGGAAAATCGTAGGCGGTGAGCATCGCGATCTTGACGCCCTTGCGCTTGAGATCGAGCAAGGTGGAGATCGTCACGGTCTTGGCGGCGCCGGCGTAGGCGGCGGGCTTCGTTTTATCGGCCATTTCGCCAAAGCTTAACAATTCGCGGGTCCGGCTTCATAGCCGCGAGCAGGGCGCTTACGGTCCGGCGCCCGTCCGGGCGGAACGAGGGGGCCACGTCGCTCAGCGGCGCCAGGGCGAAGGCCCGTCCGGCCGTCGCGAGATGAGGCACGCTCAGCCAAGGCGTCCTTATCCTCTCGCGCCCCAAGGCGAGCAGGTCGACGTCGAGGGCGCGGGCGCCCCAGCGGATCCCGGGACGGCGTCCCGCGAGGGCCTCGAGCCGCTTCGCCTCGATGAGCAGCCCGATCGCGGTGCGGTCCGTCGACAGCTCGACGGCCTGATTCAGGTAGGGCTTGTCGCTGGGGCCGACCGGCGCGGTCTCGTAGATCCTCGAGGTTTTGAGCACGCGCACCCCTTCGAGGACCTTCAGGCCCGCGACGGCGCGGCGCAAGGCGGCGGCGCGGTCTCCGAGATTGGCGCCGAGCAGCAGCAGCGCCTTGCGCGGCTTCACTTCGATTTGCGCGCGTGACGCCGGTCCGCGCGCCGCAAGGCCTCGACGATCGCGGCGAGGAGGAGCAGGGCGAGCGAATTTCCGAACTTCCCCTCGCCCGAGGCGAAGCCTCCTTCGTAGACCATCGCGGTCCACAGCAGCCAGAACAGGATGCCGACGGCGGCCTGGCACGCCACGAGCACGACGGCGAGGTGGACCGGATCGAAGCGCGGGGCCTCGGGGCTTTCCTCCTCGAAAAATTCGATCCAGGCCTTCCAGAGCCTCATCTCAGCCCCATCAGGTCGAGCATGTCGTATAGTCCCGGCTTCTTGCGCGCCGTCCAGAGCGCCGCCTCGAGCGCGCCGAGCGCGAACGCGTCGCGCGAGTCCGCGGTATGCGAAAGCGTGAGCCGTTCGAACGAGCCGGCCAAGGTCAGGCTGTGATCGCCGACGACGCCGCCCACGCGCAGGGAGGAGGTGGGAACGGCCGCATCGTCGCGCCGGCCCTCGGCGACCGCTTGCGCCAGGCGCAGCGCCGTGCCGGAAGGGGCGTCCTTCTTCCCTTTGTGGTGGGTCTCGACGATGGCGGCGTCGTAATCGGGAAGACGCCGCGCGGCGGCCTCGGCGAGATGAAGCAGCATCGTCACGCCGCGGCTGAAATTGGGGGCCATGAACACCGCGGTCTTGCGCGCGGCGGCGGCGACCTGGGCGCGCTGCACGACGGTGAGCCCGGTGGTGCCGGTCACGAAGGGAACCTTGTTCCGGCCGCACGCGGCCGCGAACCGGACGCAGGAGTCGGGCGTGGTGAAGTCGATGACCGCGCCGCAGGCTCCGGCCTCGTCCTCGAACGACGCGGCCTGCGCCCGTCCGACCCGGGCCAGCAGGTGAAACCGGGAATCCACGCAGGCGAGCGCGGCCACGCGCGAGCCCGTCCGTCCCGACGCTCCGCACACCGCGATCTTGAGGGGAGATGCCATGGTGAGGGGATTATAGGATAAGCGGCAGAAGAACGCGCGCCGTGGTGCCGACGCCGGGAGAGCTGACGAGCTCCACGCGGCCTCCGGCGTTCTCGGCGATGCGCTGCACCGTGGGCAGTCCCAGGCCCGTGCCCTTGTCTCCCTTCGTCGTGAAGAACACCTCGAAGACCCGGGCCAAGGTCTCCGGCTCCATGCCCGCGCCCATGTCGCGCACGGCGAGGACGGCGCAGGGCTTGCCGCTCAGGCCGCCGCGCGCCGTGGAAACGACGACGACGCCGCCGCGCGGCATCGCGTCGCGCGCGTTGATGACCAGGTTCATCATGGCCTGCTCGAGCTGCCCCGGCGCGGCGCGGACGGAGCCGAGGCCGTCCTCGAGGAGCAGGTCGAGCCGGATCAGGGAGCCGGCGGCGCTGCGCAGCATGGCCTCGCAGCCGCGCACGGTCGCGTTGAGGTCGAGGGAAACGGGCGCCGGCTTCTGCCGGCGGCTGAAGGTGAGGAGCTGACGGGTCAGGTCCGAGGCGTGCCGGGCGCAGTCCTGGATGATCTCGGCGTCGCGGCGGGCGGCGGAGCCCTTCGGGAGCCCGAGCGCGAGCAGCTCGGCGTGGCCGATGACGGCCGCGACGACGTTCCCGAAATCGTGGACGAGGCCACCGGCCAGCAGGCCCAAGGTCTCGACCTTCTGATCCTCGAGGGCGCGACGCTGGAGCCTGTTCCTCTCGGTCTGGTCGAGCAAGGTCCCGATCACGGCCGGGCGGCCGCTCAGGGTCGTCATCTCGCCGGCGACCTCGACGTCGATGGACGCGCCGTCGGCGCGCGCCCCGGTGAAGGCGTAGTTCAGGTGCTGGATCTCGCCGGCCGTACGCCGGCGCAGGTTCTCGCGCACCACCGGGCGGTCGGCCGGGGCGACGAGATCGTCGACGGTTAGCCGCCCCGTGATGACCTCGGGCGGGTAGCCGAACACCTCGCCGAAGCGGGAGTTGACGTAGGCGAAGCGTCCGTCCTGGATGATGTAGATGCCCGCCAGAGAGCGCTCGACCAAGGTCCGGAACTTCTCCTCGCTGGCCCGCAGGCGCTCGAGCGCGCGGCGGATGAAGACGAACAGCAGCAGCGCCGTGGTCGCGACGAAGAACCAGCCCTTGAGCGTCTGATGCCGCGTCAGCGTTCCGACGTCGATCGGCGCCGCGGCGAGGAGCCGGTCCGAGGCGATGATCCAAACCCCCGAGGCCAGGGCGTAGCCGCCGGCCACGGCGCCGGCGGCCCGTTCCGACGGGCCGAACGCTCCAACGAGGCGCTTGAGCATGCCGGATGTTAGCATAACTTTTACGCTTCCTCAGTGGGAGACGGCGGGGCCCGCCTGCTATCGTGGGGCCTCATGAGGAGGGCGCATGCACCATCATAAATATCAGGTTCGCGAGGAATTGAGGCCGAAGCGCCTGTCCGGGATCGGCGAGGAGCAGATCGCGCAGCACTGGTCGTTGTACGAGGGCTACGTCAAGAACGTCAACCTTCTCAACGATAAGCTCGCCGCGCTGTCCGAGAAGAAGAGCTTCGGGCCGGAGTTCGCGGAGTTGAAGCGGCGGCTCGGCTTCGAGTACGACGGGATGATCCTGCATGAGCATTACTTCGGGATCTTGAAGGCCGGCCAGAAGCCCTTGGGGGAGGGCTCCGAGACGGTCAAGCTGCTGAAGAAATCGTTCGGAGGCTGGTCCGCCTGGCTGCAGGAATTCACCGCCATCGGCAAGATGCGCGGGGTCGGCTGGGCGATCCTCTATTTCGATCCTCGGGCCGAGACCTTGACCAACCATTGGATCGGACTGCACGAGGACGGCCACCCGGCCGGCTTCATCCCGATCCTGGTCCTCGACGCATGGGAGCACGCCTATATGGTCGACGCGGGGGTCGACGGGCGCGGCGCCTATGTGGAGGCGTTTCTCAAGAACGTCGACTGGCCGAAGGTCGAGAGGATTCTGGAGGACGCGCGGAGCAGCTCGGCCGTCCGGTTCTAGGCGAAACGAAGGGGGCGCGTTCCTCATGGAACGCGCCCCCTTTTACGTACGGCGCAACGGCGTCAGGCCGCGACGGCGGAGGCGCGGCGGTCGAGTTCCTTGACCGCCTCGGCGGCGGCTTCGGGGCGATCGACGGCGAAGACGACCTTCGTCGTCTTGCCGTGCGAGGTCCCGTACAGGTAGCGGATGCTGACCCCCAGATCGACGAGCCGGCGGGTCAGCCGGTCGATCTCGCCGGGTCGGTTGGGCAGGTCCAGGCGGAACACCCGGTCGTCGACGACGTGGAAACCCTCGTTCTCGAGGGTCTCGCGCAGGCCGTCGGCCTCCTCGAGCAGGAACCGGAAGGACGCGACGTCGCCGGACGTCTCCATGAGAAGGCTGTCGATGTTGACGCCCTCCTGGGAGAGCAGCTCCGTCAGCCGGCGCACGACGGGCGGCTGGTTGGGCACGGTCACGACGAACTTTCGCGCCTGGTGCTTGTGCAGATCCGGCCGCACGAGGTACTGGCGGGCCTGGCGGGGGGACAGCGAGCGGCGCTCCCCGCCGGTGCGGTTGAGGCCCTCGCGGTCGAGCTCCACTTTGAAGAAGCGGTTCTCGGTGATGAGCTGGCGCCCGTCGGCGAGCTGGACGCGGGCGGCGACGCCGTGCTCTCCAGAGCCGTAGCCGGACCAGTCGTACCACCAGAACCCGCCGCTCTTGCGGCAGGGCAGCCAGCCGGACTCGTTCACCGACACCTCGACCGCCTTGGCGCCGGGCATCGCGGCCACGCGAAAGGTGTAATTGTTCGACTCGATCGTCTCTTCGTGCCGCGGATACTCGATCGCGACGACTTTCTTGTTGATGACTTCGGGCATTGCGTCCTCCGTGAATCATGTCTTCGGCCCCGAGGGCCGTTGCGTCGGCAGGATGTTAAGATTTGGCCGTCGCGGAGTCGATTGAGAGGCGATGAATTATTGTTATAGGTCTCGTGACGCCGAGGGATGGCGGAGTCCGGAGAGTCGTTCGGCCCAGGCTCGCGTGGGTCCAATGCTCCTACCCCCGTCCGACGTCGGCGCCGTACAATTAACGGGATGAGCTCCGTTCGCCGCGGCCTCGCCTCAACCCTTTGCGTTCTCCTATTCCTGGAGACCCTCGGCCCGTCCGCGTGGGGCCAGGCGGCCCTCCGGGCGGCATCGGCATCCGCCCCGGCGGGTGTTTCCGCGGCGGCCGCCGCGGCCGTCCCCGCGCTTCTCCGGTTCTCTCCGCCCGGCCTGGCTCCGTCGGCGCCGGGCCTCGCCTCGGCGCTCGCCGCGCCGGCGCCTGTCCCGTCGCTGCTCCCCGCCGTCGCCGCTCCCGTCGCGCCGGCGGCCGCGCTCGCGCGTCCCGTCGCCGCTCCTGCGCGCGCCCTCGCCTTAGCCGTGCCGTCGCTGCGCTCCTCGCCCGCGAAGGCGGTTCCCGCCGACGGCGCCTCCGGCCGCGTCGCCGCGTTGTCCGAGTCCGCGGCCCGGGCGCTGGAGAATGTCTCCTCGGCCGCCTCCTCTCGCGCCGATCTGCGGCGCTCCGGCGACGAGCTGGAGGGCATTCTCAGCGGCGAGACGCAGGTCCGGCCCTCGAACGGCGTCTCGGGATTCCTCGAGGCGGGGGACTCGAACCTGGGCGCGGCCTTGCGTCCCGCGCAGGCGTCCCTCGAGGCTCCGGCCTCCGAGCCCGCCGCGCCGATGCCGGAGATTCCCGCGCCGGCCCGCCGGGGCTTCCTTCTCTACGCGGGCGGCATCTCCGTCGTCAAGGTGGGCATCGAGGCGCTCAACCTCGTCGTGCCCGCGCTGCTGCTGACTCAGTACGGCGCGGCCAGCCTCGTCGGGGCCTTGTTCCTGTCGTCGCAGCTCGCCGGCCTGGTCGCCGGCTGGGTCGCCGGGCCCCTCGTGGACCGCTTCAGCCCCGCGAAGGTCCTGGCCGTGACCGCCATCCTTCAGATCACGGCCATCGGCGCCATCCCGCTCGCCTTCGCCTTCGGCACCACGCTCGGCCTGCCCGCCATCTTCGCCTTGTTCACGGTCAACGGACTGCTCGGCGGGGCCTTCGACATCGCCCGGCGCGCGGCCCTGCCCCAGATCCTCGGGCGAGATGAGCGCGTCCTCAACGCGCACAACGCGAAGATCTACATCGCGCGCGAGCTCGCCGCCATGGCGGGCATCTTCGGGACCGGACTTCTCCTCGACAAGCTCGGCTATCTCGCGACGCTCGGCATCCATCCCGCCGCCTATTTCATCGCCGCGCTGCTCTTCGCCCGACTGGCCTTCCGCCGCACCGAGGCCGCTCCCGCCGCCGCGGCGGGGGAGCCCGCCCCCGCGAAGAAGCGCGGGAGCGCCCTCGCGGCCCTCAAGAGCCTCACGCGCGGGGCTCGCCTGGTCTGGTCGAGCCCCGAACTGCGGCGCTCCGCCCTGCTGAATATCCCGGTCATCACGCTTCACAACCTATTCCATCAGATGCTGGCGGTCGTCTACGCCGCGAAGGTCCTCGGCTCGCCCGCCGCCGCGGCCGTCCTGCTCGGCGCCTGGAACCTGGGGGAGTTCGCCGCCGCTCTCCTCCTGCGCCGCCAGGCCGCGCGCCGCGGGGAGAACGCCTCGTCAGGCAAAGGCTGGCAGCGCTACGCCGCGGCGGCGGTCCTGGGCGCCTGGCTGCTGTGGCTTTTTCCGAGCGTCTACGTCGCCGCCCCGGTGATCTTCCTGATGGCGATGGCCATGCTCGGCAACGAACTGGCGCTCGCGTCCTACTTCCAGTCCGCGGCCTCCAAGGAGGACGTCGGCGCGGTGACCGGCTTCGTCTACTCGCTGGCGACCACGGTCGGGATGGCGGCGCTGCTGGCCATGGGCTGGATATTCGACGGCTTCGGCGGCACGGCCGGCATGCTGGCGCTCGCGGTCGCGCTGAGCGCGGCCTCCGTCTTCTTCTGGATGTCGTCTCGACGGCGCTGACCGCTCAATATGGGAAGCGGCCGCGGCCGCGGACCGTCAGGCGGTTGCGGACGCGCACCGCTCCTCCTTCAAAGGCGTTCTGCTCCGCCGATGAGCGCTCGGCCGCGGTGTCGACGTCTCCGGTCAGGATCGCCGTGCCGTCGAGCACGAGGACGCCGACCTTGTCGGAATCCACGAACCGGCTCCGCAGCAGCTGGTCTCGGATCTCCTGGGCGATCTTCAGGTCGCGCTCGAGCCCGACCGATGAACGTGCCGGGTAGGGCCACGCGTCCGCCGCGCCGGTGAAGGCCGCACCCTCCGGCGAGCGGGCCGCGCCGGCCCCGGCCGGGAAGGCCAGGAGGAAGGCGGCCGCCGTCGCAAGACGTCCTCGAGCCATCATCCGCAGTATAGACGGAAAGCGCTTCGACGCCTATCGCGGCGAGGTATTATTTTTCGCCGGCTTTCGCGACTGGGCCTCGATGCGCGGCAGCTTCACGATGGTGAGCCAGAACTCGTCGATGACCTTGATGATGCGCTGGAACTGCTCGAAGTCGACGGGCTTGGTGATGTAGCAGTTCGCGCCGAGATCGTAGCACCTGAGCACGTCGGTGTCGGCGGCGGACGTCGTGAGCACGACCACGGGAATCTTCTTGAGCACCGGATCGGCCTTGAGCTCCTTGAGGACCTCCCGCCCGCTGACGCGGGGAAGGTTCAGGTCGAGCAGGATCAGGTCCGGCACGGGCGCGGCCTCGAACGGGGGCAGGCGCCGCAGGCGCTTGAGCGCCTCCTCGCCGTCCTGCGCGACCGCCATGCTCACGATCACCTTGGAGTCCTTGAGGGCCTCCCGGGTGAGCAGCACGTCGTCCTCGTCGTCCTCCACCAGCAGCACTTCCAGGGGCTTAGACATTTTTCTCCTCCTTATCCGCCGCGCGCGAGGCGCCGAGCGTGAAATGAAACGTCGCGCCATGACCGGGCGCCGACTCGACCCAGATTCTCCCGCCGTGGCGCTCGACGACCTTGCGCGCGACGGCCAGGCCGATGCCCGTTCCCGCATACGACGAGGCGGGGTGCAGGCGGCGGAACATCTTGAAGACGTCCTCGATGAATTTCGGCTCGATGCCGATCCCGTTGTCGGCGACCGAGAAGATCCACTCGTCGCGCTCCCGTCTCGCCGAAACCCGGATCTCGGGGGGGCGTTCGCCGCGGAACTTGACGGCGTTGCCGAGGAGGTTCTCGAGCAGCCGCGCGACGAGCCCGGCGTCGACGACCAAGGAGGGCAGCGGGCCGCAGATCACGCGGACGCCGGCCTCCTTCAGCGGCGCTTCGAGGTCCGACAGCACGTCGCGCAGGAGCCGGTTGAGGTCGGTGAGGATGGGCTCGAGCGTGCGCGAGCCGGCGCGGGAGTAGGTCAGCAGGTCCTGAATGAGGTTCTGCATGCGCTCGGTGCTGAGCCCGATGCGGCCGATGAAGTCGTCGGCCTCGGCGTCGATCTTCCCTTTATAGCGCTTCGCGAGCAGCTGGGAGAACCCGGTGATGCGGCGCAGGGGCGCCTGCAGATCGTGCGAGGCGATGTAGGCGAACTCCTCGAGCTCGCGGTTGGAGCGCGCGAGATCCTCGGCCCGCGCGGCCTGGCGCGCGAGCTCATGCATCCCGCCGGTCAGCCGGCGGATGATGAACAGCCCGCTGAGCAGGATGGCGGCCGCGAACATGCCGTTGAAGCCGAGGATCACGGTGACCTGCCACGCCAAAGTCGCCCGGATGCCGCTCGGGTCCAGGAGGATCACGACGCTGCCGACCGGCGGGTCGGACTCAAGCGCGCCGCGGGCGGCGACGGGCGCGGTCACCGTGATGAGGCCTTCGCTCGGAGCCCCCGGGCGCGAGAAGCGCGCCCATTCGCCGCCGCGGTCGTCGAGTATGCGCAGGGAGGCGAGGGCGGACTGGCCCTCGTAATACGAGGCGATGCTCGCCAGCGAATCGCGGTCCTCCAGGCTCAAGGGGACGAAGGCGGAGCGGGCCGCGGCCTCCGCGATGGCCTCGCCGCGCTGGGTCAGGGAAGTTTCGAGCAAGGACCTCAAGCGCAGGGCGGACAGCGCGGTCGTGCCGCCGCCCAGAATCACGGTCAGAAGGGAGAAGAGCAGCATGAGCCGGCGCGCGAAGGCCTCCCAGCGCAGGGCCTCCTGGGTCGAGGACGGGGTCATCTCGCCTCTCCCGGGACGCGCACGCCCCAGCGGCGGGCGAGGATTCGGTTGATGACGAGGCGTGCGCCCGGGGCCGTCGTCAGGGCCGCGACCGTCGGCGCCCCGGCGGCCGCGAGGTTCGCCGCGTCGACGGCGTGGCGGGTCAGGGCCGAGCGGTCGACCTCGGAGCCGAGAAAAGCGCCGCGCGCGACGAGCCCGGAGTCCGGCACGATCAGCGGGATGCGCCGGGGCAAGGTGGCCTCGATGAGATGGTCGAAGGCCGCGCCTTCGGTGAGCCTCGTGTCACCGAGGATCCACACGGCCTTGGCGGTTTCCAGGGCGCGCGGCAGGGCGCGCGTCAGGTCCCGGGTCCCCACGAGACGGACGGAGTCGAGCTCGATGTCCCTCGCTCTGGCGAGGATGCGCAGACGCGCGTACACCTTTTCGTAGCCCGTCATGTGCACCGCGGCGATCCGGGACCACCCGACGGACCGCGCGAAGTCGAGGATCTGCGCCGCGTCGTAAGGCATGACGCAGCTTACGGCGACTCCGTCGACCTCCCGTCCGAGCCAGCCGCAGGCTTGGCCGTCCGCGACGGCGATGACGCGGTCCGAGGCCTGCAAGGCGGCGAGGAAGCGTCCTTTCTCGAGGGGATCGGCCAGGCGCGCGCGATCGAAGGCCAGCACGCTGACGTCCTTGCCCGCGCGGGCGGCGGCGCCGCGCGCCTGGCTCGTGGTGACCACGACGCAGACCTTGACCGCCGCCGCGGGCAGCGCCAGCGCCAGGAAAACCGCGACGAGCAGGCCGCAGGAACGCCTCATCACCGCCTCATGCGGGCGTCATCCGGCAAAGAAGGCTCATAGTCGCTCCATGATAATGCGCCGCGGTTCCCTGGAAAGGGCCCACGGGAGAAATTGTAGGCGTGCGACTCCCGCGGGGGAATGGACTGGACGTCTACGAACCGTTGCCGGGGCGTGACGCGGGCGATGCGCCGTCGAAGTGCTAGAATCGGCGCATGGCCAAGAAGTTCTACGTCGGCGTCGACGTCGGCGGCACCAAGATCGCCGCGGGGCTGGTGACCCCCGGCGGCGAGATCGTCGGCTGGGAGAAGGCGTCCACCCCGCGGGCGAAAAGCGCAGGCGAGGTGATGAAGGTCATCGTGCGCGCCGTGCGCGACGTGATCTCCGACGCGGGCCTCAAGACTCGCCGCCTGCGCGGCCTCGGCATCGGCGTGCCCGGCCTTGTGGACGCCGTGAGCGGCAAGGTCCTCGTCGCGCCGAACATCCCGCTCGCGGGCTATCCCATCGCGGCGGAGCTCGAGCGCCGCTTCGGCGTGCCCGTGGCCATCGGCAACGACGTGAACCTCGGCGTGCTCGGCGAGGCCTGGCGCGGCGCGGGCCGGGGCGTGGACGATTTCGTCGGCATTTTCCCGGGCACGGGGGTCGGCGGCGGCGTGATCGCCGGCGGCCGCCTCCTTCTCGGCTCGCACGGCGCGGCCGCGGAGCTGGGCCACATCATGCTGGACCCGGCCGGCCCCAGGTGCGGCTGCGGCGCGCGCGGCTGCCTCGAGGCCTACGCGAGCCGCACCGCGATCGAGCGCGACATACGCGCCGGGGTCAAGGCGCGGGAGAAGACCGGCATCGTCGCCCTGAACGGCGGAGGTCTCGAGCAGATCAAGAGCAAGGTCCTCGCCCGCGCGCTGCGCCACCGCGATCCGCTCGTGACGCGCGTCATGCGCGCCGCCGCCGAGCGCCTCGGCGACGGCTGCGTGAGCCTGCGCCACTGCTTCGATCCGGAGCTTTTCGTCCTGGGCGGCGGCGTGATCGAGGCCTGCGGGGACTTCATCCTGCCCATCGTCAAGCGCCGCCTGGCGGCCGATCCTCTGTTCCGCGGCATCGGCCCCTGCCGCGTGACCCGCTCCCGCCTCGGCGACGACGCGGTCGTGCTCGGCGCCGTCGCGCTCGCGCGCAGCCGCTGAGCGGCCCCCCCAAAAAATAATCTCCTTTTCTTCGAAAGCAGCCCTTACCCGCGCGCGATGCGCGTGCTATACTCGCGCTATGACTCGGACCGCGAGGGCTCTGGCCGGTCTCCTCTTATGCGCGGCCGCCGCGTCGGCCCAGCCGCCCGGGCGCTTGGACGAACTCGCCTCCCGCGGAGAGTTTCAGGCCTTGTTCGGCGGCGCGCTCCCGTCTCCCGCCTCGCCTCTTCCGGTTCCCGGCGGCGTGCCCGTCCCGCCCCGGTTCGCGCCCGGCGACGTGTTCAAGGGCAAGGTCCTCAAGGTTCTCGACGCCGACACCTTGGTCGTGATGGCCAAGGACGGTGAGGCGCAGATCCGCCTCGACGCCGTGGACGCCCCCGAGACGCCGCATCCCGAGCACGGAAAGAAGGGGCAGCCTTACGGAGAGGAGGCCGCCGCCTTCGTCCGCGGCCTCGCCGAGGGCAAGACCGTCACGGTCCATATCAAGGAGCTCGATAAGTACGGGCGCTTCATCGGCGCGGTGACCTTGCCCGGCGGGCGCTCGCTTCAGGAGGAGATTCTTCGCAACGGCTGGGCCTGGTGGAACTTCTTCTTCAACAAGGAAGAGGCGCTCAACAAGCTCGAGAACGAGGCCGTGGCCGCCGGCCGCGGGCTGTGGGCCGGCAAGGCGCGCGGGGGCGCCTACTGGCCCGAGGCGCCTTGGGTTTTCCGCCGGCGCGAGTCCGCGGGCATACGCCGCATCCTGCCCGGCGAGGTCATCACTTTCACCGTCAAGCACATGCCCGACGCCGACACCGCCGCGCTCGGCACCAAGCAGCCCGTCTACGACTACATCCGCCTGGCCGGCGTCGACGCCCCCGAAGTCTCGCACGGCCGCATCAAGCCCGGGCAGCCCTACGGCCCGGAGGCGGGGGCGCGCGCCGCGGAGCTCGTCGCGGCCGAGGGCATGAAGATCCAGGTGGAGATCGAGGACGTCGACCCCTATGGCCGCCTGGTGGGTTGGATCCGCCTGCGCAGCCGCGGCGGCGCCACGCTCAATGAGATCCTCGTCGAGGAAGGCTGGGCCTGGTGGTACGAGCGATATTATCCCGGCCTAGGCGAGCTGGGCCGCAAGCAGGAGCGCGCCCGCGCCGCCCGCCTCGGCCTGTGGGCCGATCCGAATCCCGTCCCGCCTTGGGATTTCCGTCGCAGCCAACGGCCGGAGTGACGCCCGCAAGCCATCGGATGGTGACGAGGACGTGACGCCGCGTTCATCGACGCGCGCGGCCGCGGGGTCTATCATAGGGCCATGAACGACGAAATCGAAACGGCCGTGAAGGGACGCCCGTTCGTCAATGCCGCGCACGAGCGCCTGCTCGCGGGGGATTTCGGACCGGCGCGGGCGCCGAGAACGCCCGCCGGCGGGAGCGCTTACGACGGCAGCCGCCGGGACCCGGAGGCGACCATCGCGGGGCGCCGCAAGGCGAAGCCGCGCCGCAAGGCCCGCGGCACCGAGCGCGTCGCGCGCCGGCGCCCCGGCCTTTAACGAAAAACATGCCCCCTACGAGAATCGAACTCGTGTTTCAGCCTTGAAAGGGCCGCGTCCTAACCGTTAGACGAAGGAGGCGAAAAAACGGAAACTAAAACTGTGAGCCGGGTGGGAATCGAACCCACGACCCCATGCTTAAAAGGCACATGCTCTACCCCTGAGCTACCGGCTCGCGTGGAACGTCCATTATACCTAAAGATGCGGGCCGCGCGACCGGCGCGTCGGAACGCGGGGGCGGGGCAGCGCGCCTAGTCCCGGCTTTCGCGGCGGCCGAGCTGATCGAGCGTGCGGCGGTGGACCTTGTAGAGGTCGGTGGCCTTGCGGCGTCCTGGGGGGAGCATCTGGTCGAGTGTCTGCCACCAGAAGCCGCCGCACAGCGAGCGGGGCATCGCGCAGGAGGCGGTCGTGTAGAGGATCGCGATGTCCTTGCGGGCGCCGTCCGCGTCATCGGGCGCCAGCCACCAATAGCCGGCGACCTCCTCCTTCTCGACGTAGCCGAGGCTTGAGATCATCAGCTTCTGCCGGGGAAGGGCGTCGCCCGTCGCGTCGAAGACGCGCTCGAAGCCCATCCCGAGCGGGTTCTCCTCGGGCTGGACGCTGAGGCCTACGACGTCGAGGTTCCGGCCGAACCCGCGCTTGACCTGGACCGCGAGCCAATCCGACAGAGCGTGCTCCCGGTCGGGGGCGGTCTCCTCCCAGGCGTAAAGAGTCGCGACCGTCTCCAGGCCGGGGTCGAGCTCCTTGACCTTGTCGACGCCCGCCGCGTAGGTGCGGTAAACCTGCTCGGTCGTAAACGGCGCGCTCACGCCGCCGATCCAATCGCCGTTGAGCTCGGAGCCGACCTCCCAACTGGAGATTTTCCCGCGGTAGTGGAGCACGAGGTTCTTGGTGCGCTCCGCGTACAGTTCGGGCGTCATCGTCTTGGGCCATTGCGTCGAGTCGAGCACGCCGCCCATCACCTTGATCTTGTTTCGGACGAGCTCGTCAACGACTCCGTCGTATTCGTTGAACGAGCGCAGGGAGGCATAGAGGAAATCCGAGGGGTTCGCGCGGAAGACGAGGCGCACCCAATCCGCGCCCGAGCGGCGCACGGCCTCCGCGATCCACTCCAGATCGTCGAGGCGGTTGAGGATGCTCTCGTCGAGGGTCAGGCCGAAGCGCAGGCCCGGCGCCCGCCGCTCATCGAGAGCGTGCTGCAGCCCGTGCTCGAAGAGCATCTTCTCCCACGCGAGGGCGATGTGCTGCAGGGCCTTCTGATAAGCCTTGACCCTCGCCGGGGTTTCCTTCTGCCGCGCGGCCTCCGCCATCGCCTCCTGGGCGGTCTCGGCGAGGTCCTTGGCCCTCTTCCCCGGCTTGTACAGGGGCAGCCAGTCGCTGAGCCGGCGCTTCCAGGAGGCTCGGAAGCGCGCGTACTGCGTGGCGGCGATCTCCTCGTCGAGGAAAACCAGCTCCCCGTCGCCGAAGCCCGCGCCGCCCTTGTCCGCGGCGACGGCGTTGAAGCCGTCCTCGTCGACCGGCCACACGAGCTCGAGCCGGACGCGCTCGGCCTTCTCCCAGGTGGCGAGCACGAGCTTTCCCTGCCGAGAGAGCTTCACGCGCTGGCGGGGGATCTTGCCGTCGATCGCCGCGGCCCAAAGGGGCAGGTGTTCGAGGTCGGGCGCCTTGTCGTCGGCGCGGGAAAGCCGCCGGGCAAGGCCCTCGGCGTCGAGCGGCCGTCCCTTTTCGTCGAACGCTAACAGCTTGAGCGAGGCCGCGTCCGCGGGCGCGGCGGCGAGAAAGGCGGCGAACAGAGCCGGAAGCGGCGCCCTCATCACAGCCCCCGGCGGCGCCAGGCGAGGGTGATATCCCGCCAGTGGCCCGGGGCGAAGTAGAGCAGGTAGGCGGAAAGGCCGGCGAGCAGGCGCATCCGCGAGGCGTTGTCGCCGCCGAGAAGCTGAATCGCGGTCAGCGCGGCCGCGACCGCGGCGATCCAGCGCAGCTTGACGGGAAAAACGAACATGAGGAGGACCTCGCGGTCGGGCGCCAGGCGCGCGAAGGCGAGGAAATTGGCCAGATGCACGGGGCCGTTGTCTCCGGGAGCCCCGGTCACCAGCGCCGAGGCCGTCGACATCGCCGCGGCGATCGCGAGGAAAACGGTGAGCTTGAATTCGCCCCACGCGGCCTCCAGCGCGCTGAGGACGGCGTAGATCATGGCGAGCCACAGCAGCATCCAAAGGATGCTCGAGCGGGGCGGCACGATCAGGAACGTGGCGACGCGCCAGACCTGGCCTAGGAGCAGCCCCTCCGGGTCGAGCGCGAGGGCGCCGACGAACTCCGGCTTGGCGGAGGCGAACAGCGCGGCCGCCGCGGTCATCGCCGTCAGCAGGCCGGGCAGCCCCGGCACGGCCAGAAATCCGAAACGCTTTTCAAGACGATCGACCCACGCTCCGTCCATGGCGGCCAGAATAGCATAACCGCATTTCGAAATGGTGTCAGGCCTAACGGTAATGACAGTATCCGTAAGGGTAAACTGATCAGAATACTGTCATTACCGTTAGGCCTGACACCATATTTTGTTCAATGAAGTCATGGACTGGATCGCGGAGCTCGAGCGGGCGGGGTTGTCGCCGCTGCGCGACGAGCCCCTGGCCCGGCACACCAGCTTCAAGATCGGCGGGCCGGCGGACGCCTTCGTGACCGCCCGGAGCAGGGAGCAGGCGGGGGCGTCGCTGCGGATCGCGCGCGCGGCGGACGTCCCGGTCTTCTTCCTCGGCTGGGGGTCGAACCTTCTGGTGCGCGACGGCGGGATACGCGGCTTGGTGCTCGCGCTCGGCGGCGATTTCGAGAAGATCGAATTTCCCGGGCCTGAGCTCGTGCGCGCGGGCGCGGCGGCGCGCGTGCCTCAGTTGGTGGTCAGCTGCGCGGAAAATGGGTTGTCGGGGCTCGAGCCGATCGTGGGAGTTCCCGGCGCGGTCGGCGGCGCCTTGGTCATGAACGCCGGGACGCGCGAAGGGGAGATCGGGCCGTTCGTGGAGGAGGTCGAGGCGCTCGATCCGCACGGCGCTCCGATGACCTTGCTCCGTGAAGAGCTCGTCTTTGAATATCGTTCTAGTAATCTGGGGAAATCGCTCGTTTTGTCGGCCTTGCTCCGGTTGAAGCGCGGGGTCAAAGCTGATATAATGGCCGTCGTCGCCCGTCAGCAGCAGAAGCGTTTACAGACCCAGCCCATCCATACCTTTAATGTTGGCTCCACTTTTAAAAATCCACCCGGTCATTTCGCCGCGCAAATGATCGAGCAATCGGGCTTGAAAGGCCATGTCGTCGGCGGCGCCCGTGTCTCCCCCATGCACGCCAACTTTATCGAGAACTTCGCCGGGGCCAAGGCCTCCGATGTCCTCGCTCTCGTCGACCTCATCTCGGAGCGGGTCCGCGCGGCCAGCGGCGTGAAGCTCGAGCTCGAGATGAGGATCGTCGGTGAATAACCCCAACGGCCGGCGTCGATTCCGCGTCTTAACCCGGCCCAAGCAGAAGGCCCGCCGGGCGCGCGTCGCCGCGGCGTTCCTCGTCGTCGCCGCGCTCGGCGGCGTCGCCTTCGTCACCGTCCGCAAGCTCGCCTCCGACTTCCGTCTCCCGTTCGCTCCCGTCTCGGGCGCCGCCGACGCCGCGCTCGTCGAGGGCCCCGAGCCCCTTCGTTCCCTCGCGCAGGCCGCGGCCGACGCGGTCTCCGGCACCGCCGGTGACAAGGCGGAGGTCCTCAAGGCGCGGTTCCCGTCGATCTCGGACGTTCGCGTGCGCCGCAATTGGACGGAGAAGACGGCGACGCTGACCCTCGTCGTCCGCCGCGCGGTCGCCTCCGCCACCCGTCGCGGCAAGCCGTCGGGCTTCCTCGGCGACGACGGCGTGGTGTTCGAAGCGCCGCAGGGCGCGTTCATGCTGACCGGCCCTTCCGTCGAGGTCGCCGGCGCGTCGCCGGCCGAGCTCTCGGCGCTCGCGCGCGAGTGGCCGATCCTCGCGGCGTCCGGCTCCTTTCCGGCGGAGCTGACCGGCATGGCCTACGGCTCTCCCGAGAACGGCTGGGAAGCGACCTTGTCCGACGGGACGAAGGTCCTGTGGGGACGCCTCGAGTGGACGCGCGAAAAGCTCTCGCGCCTGTCCGAGGCCGTCGCCGACGCCCGCTCCAAGGAGCCGGGCGCGTTCTCCGCGGATCTGCGCTGGTTCGAAGACGGGAAAGTCCTGCTGAAGCCGGCCGCCGTGCAAGTGGGGAAACTGAGATGACCAAGAGGCAGACGAAGCAGGATCTGGTGGCGGGGCTCGACGTCGGCAGCGGACGCATCACCTGCCTGATCGGCGCCCCGGACGCCTCGACCGGCACGGTCAGGGTCCTCGGCGGGGCCAGCGTCGTGTGCCGCGGCGTCAAGGGCGGGGTCGTCATCAACATACTCGAGGCGGCCGCCGCGGCGACGCGCGCCGTCGAGGAGGCGGAGGCGGCCGTCGGCGCCACCGTGTCCCAGGTCTGGCTCGGCGTGCGCGGCAGCCATCTCCAATCGTTCAACAACCGGGGCGCGTTCAACATCGCCCGCACGGACCGCGAGATCACGGCGGCGGACGTGGATTCCGTCGTGGGCAGCGCGAAGGCCATCCCGCTTTCCTCCGACCGGGAGATCCTCCATGTCGTGCCCCAGGGCTTTTCCCTCGACCGCCAGCGCGGCGTGCCGCATCCCGTGGGCATGGAAGCGTCCCTGCTCGAAGTCGACGTGCACATCGTCACCGCCTCGAGCGCGCATCTCAACAACATCATGAAGACCGTCGGCCAGGCCGGCTTCCAGGTCGTCGAGCCCGTGTACGGCCTGCTCGCCGCCGGCGAGCTGCTCGTGACGCCCGAGGAGAAGGAGCTCGGCTCGGTGCTGATAGATCTCGGCGGCCAATCCCTGTCGATCGGCGTGTACTGCGAGGGGGCGATCAAGTACTCCAAGGAGATCCCGATCGGCTCTGATTTCATCACGCGCGACCTCGCCGTCGGGCTGAAGACCTCGATCGCGACCGCCGACCGCATCAAGATCGAGCACGGCATCGCGCACCCTTCCTTGCTCAACGGCGACGCGGACGTGGACTGCCACGGCATCGACGGCAGGACGCCGCTGCGCATCAAGACCAGCACGATGATGGGCATCATCCTGCCGCGGGTCGAGGAGATATTCTCCGTCGTCGCCGAAGACCTCCAGAACTCATCCTACGCCGACGTCATCGCGCCGGGCGGGGCGATCCTCACCGGAGGCGGTTCGCTGATGCGCGGCACGATCGAGGCCGCCCACCAGATCCTCGGCGTGCCCGTGCGCCACGGCGTCCCGCATCCCGACATGGTGCATACGGAAGAAGAGAAGTGGCTCTCGCCGGTCTACTCCACCGCTCTGGGCCTCCTGCTGTACGGCGCCCAGCCCCGATGGGGCGCGGCCGAAGGCCGCTTTCTTAAGAGACAGAAGCCGCTGTGGCTGCGCAAGATCTCCGCTGTGCTCCAGGAGCTCTTCTAGTGCGCATCCAGCTCGCCGAAGACTTCGACGAAAAGCGCACCGTCATCAAGGTCGTCGGCGTCGGCGGCGCGGGCTGCAACGCCATCAACCGCATGGTGGAGGCGGGGCTGGCGGGCACCGAGCTCATCGCCGCGAACTCCGACGCTCAGGTGCTGCGCAAGTGCCAGGCGCACGTCTGCATCCAGCTCGGCGAGCAGTCGGCGCGCGGCCTCGGCGTCGGCGGCGACTCGGCCAAGGGCCGCGCGGCGGCGCTCGAGAGCGAGGGCCAGCTGCGCGAGGTGCTTCAGGGCGCGGACATGGTCTTCGTCACCACCGGCATGGGCGGCGGCACCGGAACCGGCGGCGCTCCCGTCGTCGCGCGCCTGGCCAAGGAGCTCGGCGCCTTGACCGTCGGCATCGTCACGAAGCCGTTCGATTTCGAAGGGCTGCGCCGGACCACGATCGCCGAGCAGGGCATCCAGGAGATGCGTCAGTCGGTCGACACCTTGCTCGTCATCCCGAACCAGCGGCTCTTCGACGTCATCGACGCCGACAGCAGCCACGAGAGCGCCTTCCGTCTCGCCGACGACGTCCTGCGCAAGTCGGTCCAGTCCATCTCGGACCTGATCACCGTGCCGGGGTTGATCAACCTCGATATGATGGACCTGCGCGCCGTGATGAAGGACGCGGGGGAGGCCCTCATCGGCATCGGCGAGGCCTCGGGCCCCGGCCGCGCGCTGAGCGCCGCCCGCGAGGCGATGAGCTCCCCGTTGCTCGAGAACGTCGTCATCGACGGCGCGAAGGGCCTCATCGTCAACATCGCCGGCCGCCAGGCCACGTTGAAGACCGCCGAGATCGAGGAGATCGTGGCGACGATCCAGGGCACGGCCAGCCCCGAGGTCAATTTCAAGATGGGCAACGTCTACAACGAATCTCTCGGCGACGCGATCCGCGTGACCGTCATCGCGACGGGCTTCCCGTCGAAGCGCACCCGCGGCATCATGCGCTCCGGCGGCCGCTCTCAGATCGGCCGCGCCTCGCCGGCGGACGCGGCCGAACCGTCCGACGCGCAGCTGCTCAAGAACCTCAACGAGACGGACCGCTGGACCAAGCCCGCCTACCTGCGCATGAAAGTGAGGAAACTGCGGTGAAAGTGAGGAAACAGAGGTAATGACTTTACAAGAACTGCTTCAAGTCCTCGTCAATAAGCACGGCAGCGACCTTCATGTCCGCGCGGGCGGACCCGCGTACATCCGTGTCGATGGAGAGCTCATCCAGGCGGCTGCGGATCCCATACCGGCCGATCAGGTCGAGGCGATGCTCAAGCAGGTCGCGCCGGCGCGCGCGCAGAAGATCTTCGAGGAGCGGGGGGAATGCGACTTCTCGTTTCAGGCGGGTGACGTCGCGCGCTTTCGCGTCAACGCGTATAAGCAGCGCCAGAAGCTCTGCCTCGCCGTGCGCTTCATCACGACCCAGATCCCGACCTTGCAGGACCTGCGCCTGCCCGTCGCGACGCTGAAGAAGATATCCGACAACAGCCGCGGCCTCGTGCTCGTCACCGGCATCACCGGCGCCGGCAAGTCCTCGACCCTGGCGGCGATGATCGACTACATCAACGAGAACCGCTCCGAGCACATCATCACGATCGAGGACCCGATCGAGTTCGTGCACAAGGACAAGAAGGCGATCGTCAGCCAGCGCGAGATCGGCGAGGACACGGCGACGTACACCGACGGCCTCAAGATGGCGATGCGCCAGGACCCCGACGTCATCCTGATCGGCGAGATGCGCGACCTCGAGACGACCCAGGCGGCCCTCACCGCGGCCCTGACCGGCCATCTCGTTTTCGGCACCTTGCACACGACGGACGCGATCCAAACCATCGGCCGCATCGTCGACCTGTTCCCGCCGCACCAGCAGCCGCTGATCCGCATCCAGCTCGCCGAGAGCCTGCGCGCGATCGTCAGCCAGCGTCTGCTGCCGTCGACTAAGGGCGGACGAGTTCCGGCCGTGGAAATCCTCATCAACACGCCGCATGTCCGCAAGCAGATCGAGGACAACAAGTCCGTCGATATCGTTCAGGCCCTCCAGAAGGGTCAGTTCTACGGGATGATCACGTTCAACCAGTCGCTGGTCAAGCTGTTCAAGGACGGCCTCGCCACCGAGGCCGAGGTCCTCGCTGCCGCGTCGAGCCCGGACGACCTGAAGCTCGCGCTGCGGGGCATCGAGCAGGAAATCAAGCCGGCCTAGAGAGGTTTTTCACCATGTTCGCTGAAGGCTATATCGGAATCGCGGGAACCATCGGAGTCGGCAAGTCGACGCTGACGCAGGACCTTGCCAACGCGCTCAACTTCGAGCCCATCCTCGAAGAGGTCGACGGCAATCCCTATCTCGAGCCCTTCTACGGGGACATGAAGCAGTACGGCACCATGATGCAGGTGTGGCTGCTCAACCACCGCTTCCGGCAGCACCGGGAGTTCGTCACCCGCATCAGCCTCGGGAAGATCCGGGGCGTCGTCCAGGACCGCACGATCTGGGAGGACACGATCTTCGCCCGCATGCTCAACCAACATCCCGATAAGATCATCACGGACATGGACTACAACACCTACCTCGACCTCTTCGACAACATGGTCCTGCGCGAGCTGGTGTTCCCCCAGATCATGATCTACCTCGACTGCAGCCCGGAAACCGCGATCAAGCGCATCAACTCGCGCGGACGCATGATGGAGTCGGCGGTCAGCCTCGATTACCTGCGCATGCTGAAGGAGAACTACGATCAGTTCATCGGCGAGATGGAGCAGGCGGGCGTGCGTATCCTGCGCATCAAGTGGGAGACGTTCCAGCCCGTGAGCGAAGTCGTGCGGATGGTTCATGAGTATTCGCTCAAGCCGTCGAGCTTCACGAAGTGGGTCCGCCCGCTGAGGCGCACGCCCGCGATGAAGGCCAAGGCGCTTGCGAATCAGGAGAAGGCCCCTGTCTAACTCGGCGCTCGCCGCCGGCGCCTGGATCGAACGGGATGGTTTCCTGTTCGAGCCGCGTCTTTCGGCTTTAGGGCTGAAGCACGGATTCACCACTCGCCGGAAAGGCCCCATGAAAGAGGCGTCCCAGCGGGTCGCCGCATCCGCTGTTCTCGAGCTGCCCGATCCGTTGCTGTTGAAACAAGTGCACGGGACGACCATCCATCGCGCGGCCCATTCCGCGAACGGTCTCGAAGGCGATGGATGGACCATGGGCCCCGGGGACGAAGGTCTCTGCGTCGCCGTCTACGTCGCCGACTGCATGCCTCTTTATCTGTGGACCGACGACGGCAAGTACGGCGGCGTGTTCCACGCCGGATGGCGGGGGATGGCCGCGGGGATGCCGGCGAAGGCGGTGGCGGCTCTCGTCGAGCGCGGAGCGAAGGCGTCGCGGCTGCAGGCCGCGTTCGGCCCTCACATCAGCGTCAACGTCTACAATGTCGGAGAAGACGTGGAGAACTCGTTCCCGGCGACCTCTCTCCGGCGGACTGGCAACGAAATATTTCTAGATCTCGACGCCGACGCCCGCCGCCAGCTCGAGGCCGCGGGCGTGCCCGCCCGCATGATCGGCCCCGCGGCGCCGTGCACCTTATCCAACGAAGACGCGTACCACTCGTTCCGCCGTCAGAAAGACGGGGCCCGGATGCTCGCCTTCTTGTCGCTCGACCGGAGGCCCGCATGATCGCACCCCGACGCGCCCTGCGCGACGTATTCCCGTATCAGCCCGGAAAGTCCATCGCCTCCGTCCAGCGCGAGCTGGGACTGAAGTCGGTGGTCAAGCTCGCATCCAACGAGAACCCCATCGGAGCGTCGCCGCGCGCGATGGCCGCCTACCGCAAGGCGGAGAAGGCGCTCGCCCTGTATCCCGAGGGCACGAGCCCCGAGCTGCGCGAAGGCCTCGCCCGCTTCCACCAGGTCGAGCCCGAGTCGGTGATCGTCGGCAACGGCTCCGACGAGATCATCCGCCTCCTGTGCGAGGCCTTCCTCGATCCGGAGGATGAGGTGGTCGTCTCCCAGCACGCGTTCATCCGCTTCAAGCAGCAGGCTTCGATGATGGGCGCCCGCGTCATCGAGGTGCCGATGACCGACTGGACCCACGATCTCGCGCTGATGGGCAAGGCCACGAGCCCCCGGACTAAATTGGTTTTTGTCGCCAACCCGAACAATCCGACGGGGACCTACAACACTCTCGAGGAGCTCTCCGGCCTGCTCGCGGCGGCGCCCAAGAACGCGCTCGTCGTCCTCGATGAGGCCTATTTCCAGTACGCGCGCTGCATCCCCGGCTACCCGGACAGCCTTCCCGGGCTGGTCCGCGCGCACGACAACCTCGTCGTCATGCGCACCTTCTCGAAGGCCTACGGTCTTGCCGGCCTCCGGGTCGGCTACGGCGTCGCGGATCCCGAGATCATCGGCTGGCTCGACCGCATCCGCATGCCGTTCAACGTGAACCTCCCGGCTCAGCGGGCCTGCCTTGAGGCGCTCAAGGACGAGGCCTTCGTCACGCGAGCGGTTTCCGCCAATGACGCGCAGCGGGTCGTGGTCGCGCGCATGCTGGGCGAGCTCGGCTTCGGCGTCGGCGAATCGGCCGTCAATTTCGTTTTCGCCCGCTCGCCGCTTCCCGGGCGCGAGCTGTTCAAGGCGCTGCTCCGCCTGGGCGTCATCATCCGCCCGCTCGATGAGTACGGCCTGCCGCACCACGTCCGCATCTCGATCGGGACGCCGCTGCAGAATAAGGCCCTTTTTGCCGCTCTCAAAACCGTTCTCGCCAAGGTGCCCGCGTGACGAGACGCAAGGGCCTGGTGATCGCGATGGACGGCCCCGCCGGGGTGGGCAAGTCCACGGTGGGCGGGCTTGTGGCGAAGAGCCTCGGCTACAAGTTCATCAATACGGGTGAGATGTATCGGGCTCTCACCTGGAAGGCGCTTGAAGACGGCCTCGATCTGAACGACAACGAAGCGGTACTCCTTCTGGCGAAATCCCTCGATTGGGAGTTTAAGCCCGTCGACGACGCCGGCACGACCTTGAAGACCTTCATCAACGGCACCGGAGTCACCCAGCAGATCCGGGAAGAACGGGTGAGCGTCAACTCGTCTCTGGTCGCCGGAAATCCCGGCGTACGGAGATTTTTATCCAAACTCCAGCGCGACCTCGGCGAGGGCGGCTCGATCGTGATGGAAGGACGTGACATCACGACCAACGTGTTCCCCGACGCCGACGTGAAGATTTATCTCGACGCGTCGCCCGAAGAACGCGCGGACCGGCGCTACCGCCAGCTCAAGGCCGCGGGGCAGGAAGCCGACCGCGACAAGATCCTCGCCGCGATCCTCAAGCGCGACCTCAACGACCTCAAGCGCGAGATCAACCCCTTGAAGCAGGCGCCCGACGCTCTCGTCATCGATTCGACGAAGCTGACGATGCACCAGGTCGCCGACAAGATCCTGCGCCGCATCCGCAAGGGCGCGAAAGCGAACGGCCGTGGAAAATGAACTCCGCCGACGCCAACTTCCCGATGCGGCTCTGGTCGGAGGGTGTCGTCCGCGGCATGCTGTCCGCGATCTGGGGCGTCAAGGTGACGGGCCTGGAGAACATCCCGCTCGAAGGTCCGGTCATCCTCTCTCCGAATCACGTGAGCCTCGTCGATCCGCCGCTGGTCGCCGTGGCGGTGGCGTCCCGCCGCCGGCCGTTCGGCATCGGCAAGAAGGAGCTGTTCGAGAAGCCGCTCCTCGGCTGGTGGCTGCGGGAGACCGGGTCGTTCCCGATCGACCGTCAGGGCGACGCGACGTCGGCGATGCGCGCCGCGCTCGAGATCCTCGGGAAGGGAGGGGCCTTGTTCATCTATCCGGAGGGCACGCGCGTCAAGCCCGGGGAGAAGCGCGTTCCGAAGGCCGGGGTCTCCTTCCTGTCGGCCCGCACGGGGGCGCCCGTCGTGCCGGTGCGCGTGCTGGGCACCGACGAGTTCCCGCGAAGATTCCCTTTGGAAGTGCGTATCGGCGCGCCGCTGGCGCCGCCGAAGTCGGAGGACCGGGAGACCGGTCTGGCGTACGCTAAGGCGTTGATGGAAAGAATCTACTCGCTTTGACGATAAACTAGGAGAGGTACCGATTATGGATCAGAACACGAACTTGAACGAGAAGGCCTGGGAAGCCGCGGAGCCCGAAGAGGGCGACGCCGCCGAAACCGGCGGAGAGACGATGGAGTCGCTCCTCGCTCAGCAGTCGGCGACGGTGGACAAGCTCGCCGACAAGAAGGTCGCCTGGGTCAAGGTCATCACCGTGACCAAGGACGCGGTGCTCGTCGATGTGGGCGAGAAGAACGAGGGCACCGTGCCGCTCGTCGAGTTCGTGTCGGACCTCGCGGACCCGAAGGCGCCGGCGCCTCAGGCGGGTCAGCGCGTTCCCGTCATCAAGCAGGGCGGGCGCAACAAGGCCGGGCACGTGGTGCTTTCCCACCTCAAGGCGAAGACCGAGCTCGGCTGGGAGATGGCGACCAAGGCGCACGCGGAGAAGCAGCGGGTGCGCGGCATCGTGAAATCCTCGGTCAAGGGCGGCTTCATCGTCGACGTCCAGGGCGTTCAGGCCTTCCTGCCTTCTTCGCTCGCGGACCTGCGCCCCGTGCGCCAGCCCGAGAAGATGATCGGGACCGGCGTGCGCTGCCTCGTCATCGAAGTCAATCAGTCCAAGCGCCAGCTCGTGCTCTCCCGCAAGGCCGTCCTCGAGGACGAGGCGGGCAAGCGCAAGGTCAAGATCATGGAGGAGCTCCGGGGCGGAGAGGTCCGGATCGGCCGCATCGTCCGGGTCTCCGCCGATGGTCTTCTTATCGATATCGGCGGGCTCGAGGGCACCGTCCGTCCCGTCGACATGGCCTGGGGCGCCGCGAAGCCCGGCGCCTTCGAGCGCGGCCAGAAGCTCAAGGTCAAGGTCCTCTCCAAGCCCGAGAAGGCCGGCGATCCCGTCTACCTCGGCATCAAGCAGCTTCAGCCGAATCCGTCGGACGCGATGCGCAAGAAGTTCGCTCCCAAGTCCACGGTCAGCGGCAAGATCACCGAGGTCGGCGCCCACGGCGTGCGCTTCCAGGTGGACCCGAAGACGGTCGCCTTCGCGCCCGCCGCGGAGTGCGACGCCGACGTGATCTACAAGCTCGGCGACGAGATCACGGGCATCGTCACGGGCATCGACTCGCAGGCGTTCGAGGTCCGCGTCTCTCTGGCGCGGTTCAACGAGATCAAGGACCGCAAGCGCGTCGCGCAGTACATGAAGGCGCCGCCGCCCCTGACGCTCGGCCAGATACTGTCGCCGGAGGATGAGGAAGGGTGACCTTGCGCGTCGGCGACGATGCCCGCCTGAAGCCGGTCAAGTCCCCCTGGGCCTTGGCCGGCGGCTGGCTCAGCCCCCGGGCCGTCGCCGTCGCGGCGGGGGTCGTCATCGTCCTGCTGTTCGGGGCGCTGATCTTCATGCTCCGGGAGAAGCCTTTGCCCAAGCGCCGGGCGGACTTCCCGCCGCCTCCCCAGGTCGCCTCGCAGATCGCGGCGGCGCAGGAGCGCCTCAGGGCCAACCCGCAGGACATCGCGGCGCTCGTCGAGCTCGGCACGCTGAAGTTCGAGAAGGGACGGGAGCATTATGTCGAGGCGATCGGCGACCTCGAGGAGGCGCGCGAGCTCGGCGCGCTCGATCCGCGCATCTTCTACTGCCTCGGGATCATGTATCAGGAAGAAGGGCTTCTGCCTTTTGCGCTCACCGAGTACAGGCGCTTCCTGCGCCACTACCCGGAGGACAAGGAAGTGCGGATGCTGACCGCGAAGCTCTATTATCGCATGGGCCTGTTCCGCGATGCCGTCGGCGAGTACGAGCGGCTGAAGTTCCAGGATCCTTCCGATCCGCTGATCGAGGAGAACCTCGGCCTCAGCCTCTGGGGGGGTAAGCTGGTCGATCGGGCGGCGGCCTCCTTCGCCTCGCTGAAGAGCGTGGGCGGCGATTACGCCCGGCGGTCGGACTTCTACCTCGGGCAGATCGCGCTCGAGGCCGGCCGGTATCAGGAAGCCTATGATCATTTCATCGCGGTCGGCCCGGACGCTCTCCCCGGCCTCGATGCCCAGCGCGCGCCCACGGGCCTCGCCATGGCCGCGCAGAAGCTCGGAAAGTGGGAGGAGGCGCGTGCCGCGTGGGAGCTGGCGCTCAAGGCCGCGCCCGGCGACGCGAAGGCCAAGGCCTCCCTCAAGGAAGCGACGCGCCGCGCCGCCGCCGCCAAGAAGGCCGCCGACGCCGCCGCCGAAAAAGAGCGGCGGGCCGCCGAGAAAGCCGCGAAGGCCGCGGCTGCCGCCGAGGCGAAGAAGAAGTGAAGGGGCTCCTCGCGGCGCTCGCGCGCCGTTACGGCACCCCCCTGTACGTCTACGACGCCGCCGTCGTGCGCGACCGCTACCGCGCCCTCCAGGGAGCCTTCACCCGCCCCGCGCTCGTCTGCTACGCGCTGAAGGCCAACTCGAGCCGGGCCGTCGCCTCCGTGCTCGCGCGCGAGGGCGCCGGCGCCGACATCGTTTCCGGCGGGGAGCTGGGGCGCGCCTTGCGCGCGGGATTCCGGCCGTCGCGCGTCGTGTTCTCCGGCGTCGGAAAGACCGAGGCGGAGATGACCGCCGGACTCCGCGCCGGCGTGAAGGCCTTCAACGTGGAGTCGTCCGAGGAGCTCGACGCGCTCGCGCGCGTCGCCGGTCGCCTGGGAAAGAGGGCTCCCGTCTCCATACGCCTGAACCCCGACATCAACGCGAAGACCCACCCTCACATCACCACCGGGAGGGCGGAGAACAAGTTCGGGGTGGAGACAGGGGAGGCGCTGGCGCTGTACCGCCGCGCCGCCCAGGACCGTCGCCTGCGCGTCACGGGCCTCCAGTGCCACATCGGCTCGCAGATCACCTCCCTGACGCCCTACGCGCGCGCGGCGGCCGCCGTGGCGCGTCTGGCGGCCTCCCTGAAGGCGCAAGGCATCCCGCTCGATTTCGCGGACGTGGGCGGGGGCCTGGGCATCACCTACAAGGACGAGAGGCCTCTGGACCCGCGCGCCCTCGTGAAGACCCTGGAAGCGGCCTTCGCGGGGCAGCCGGAGCTCGAGCTGCTCGTCGAGCCGGGACGCTATCTCGTCGCCGACGCCGGGCTGCTGCTGACGGCGGTGCTCTACCGTAAGCGCACCTCGAAGCGGCGCTTCGTCATCGTCGACGCGGCCATGACGGACCTGCCCAGGCCCGCGCTGTACGACGCCTGGCACCCCGTGATGGTCGTGGCACCCCGCAAAGGAAAAAAGACCATGGCGGACGTCGTGGGGCCCGTCTGCGAGTCGGGAGACTTCCTCGCTCGCCAGAGGCCCCTGCCGCCCCTCGAGAGGGGGGACCTTCTCGCCGTGCTCAAGGCCGGGGCCTACGGCTTCGCCATGAGCAGCCAGTACAACTCCCGCCCTCGCGCCGCCGAGGTGCTCGTGGACGGGGGGAAGTCCAGGCTGGCGCGGCGCAGAGAGACGTATCGGGACCTCACGAGGGGGGAGCTCTAGAGTGGCCAGGAACAAAAACACCGCGAAGAAGGATCGTCCCGCGCCGCCCCTCTCCTATGAGCCGCTCTCGGCCGTGGGAAAGCGGTTGATAGGGATGGGGGGAGCTCTCGTGATCGCCGGCTTCGTCATCCTCTCCTTCGCCGATCCCCTCGGCCGCAACCTTCCCGCTCTGGTCTCCCCATTCCTCCTGATCGGCGGCTATGCCGCGATCGGCGTCGGCCTTTTCCTGCCCTCCCTCCCTCCCGCCCCTCCCTCCGCTTAAAACCGAAAAAACCATCTCAGGCCCGGAGCTCCCGTTTTTGAGCTCCGGCGTTCGGTGTTTTTTCGGATTCCGCGGACCGCCTCCCGATCCCGGGGTCTTCGATGGTTTTTTTCGTTCGACGCCTCCCGGCCCTTTTTTCTTTCCATAGTCTTTTTCGCATCACCGGATCCTTCGGAGTCGGGTGATTTCTTGCCTGGTTTTTCGGCCTCCAGCCGCCGGTCTCTTACCTGGTTTTTTCGGGTCCACCGGGATTCCCGGAAACTTGCCAGGTTTTTTGGCTGCCGCGGCCCCAGGTCTTTCATGGTGTTTTCGGCCATCCCTGTTTTTCCGGAAACCGCCCGGATCTTGGCTGGTTTTTCGCGTCGTTTACCCTAGGGCCTGAGGTGGTTTTTTTGACGCCCCGATTACCGGCTGCCCGGTCCCCAAAAAGTTGCCAAGTTTCCCGCCGGCTCCGATGGTTTTTTCGGCTGCCCGGCCGATCCGGGGGTATCCTACCCCTGGCCCTTTCATGGTTTTTTCGGCTCTCCCAAGCTGCCCCAGGATCTCCGGATTCTTGCCGACTTTTGGGCTGATTTCCGGCCGGCGCAGCCGAGCTCCACCCGGATTTTTGCCAACTTCCAGGGGGGCGTCGACTGCCAATTTAGAATATCTCACAAACCGTGGCGTTTGACGCGAATTCACGTTATCCGTACGAGGTAAATCGCTCGAACTTGCGCGGGACTATCGGTTATGCCCGGGCGGCGCTCCCCTATCTGTAAGCAACATAATAAATATTATCAATAGTAATGTAAGCCGAAGCCGTTTCGCATCGATCGCTGATTTCCGGGCCCCCCGCAAGGCTGCGTAAAGCCGTTGGGCCGTTAAGGCCGTTAGGCCGTTAGGCCATTCGCCGTCCGGCGGCCGAAGGCCGCCAAGCTCCAAGTCTAACTCAGGCGCGAGGCCGTCATAATGTCCGTCATTCGCCGCGCCCGATCCGTTGTCGTTAATCCGTTACGGCCGCTTGCCCAGCACCGTCGCCGTCAGCTGCTCCGCCAGCAGCAGGGCTTTTATCTTGCCCGTTGCGGTCAGCTCATATCTCCGCGACCGGCGCGACCCCGAAGACAGCAGCTCGCCCTGCGCGATCGCGTCCTGCATCGTCCTATCCATCCGCCCTATCGGATACCCCGACGCCCGCAGCCACTTGGCCACCAAGGTCGCCGTGGGCTTTGGCAGGCTCAGGAGCCTCTCCGAGGCCATCAGGAGCACCAGGCACGCGTCCTTGCCCGCCTTGTCGCCCCCGGGGATCTTGCCCCGCAGCGTCAGCCCCCCGCTCTTGGCCTCCACCACCGCGTTCCATTCGACCCGCGGCTCGCGCCTCGGCCCGGCCGCCTCGGCGCCGGCCGCCGGCGTCTGGCGTAGCACGAACTCCTCGCGCTCCTGGCGCACGAACTCCGCGTCGCCTTCGACCTCGAGCTCGGCTCCGTTGGGCAGCTTGAGTCTGACGCGATGGGGGTTCATGTCTTGATTATCGCATATGTCAACAAAAAGGTCTACCGGCTGTGGATAAGTCGTGAATAAGCGTTCAGACCATTTATAGCCGCTTATATAGGACAAATCGTCTGACTCAAGAATGAATGATAAGACATATACGACGGAGTAAAGACATGCAGCGGTGAAAGGCCTGGGGATAACTCCGGGGAATCCTCGACGAGGAATCGGCGGATCCGCGCCCCTCCTCCCCCCGCCGGACCGGGGCGAGCGGGATGATGATTTAATGCCGCCGTACCCGCCCTTCGACTTCCATATGCCCGGGATTCGCTCTGTCGGCCTCCCCCGGGGAGCCCTTAAAACGGCCGGAAACGGCCCTAGGCGGGGCGCGGGAGCGGCAGGCGTCTATCGCCCCCGGATTCGACCCCTGATGGGGCCCTATAGGCGGGGTGAAGCCCCATCCCGCTATGCGGGAATCGGGCTGGTGACCGGGCGTCGGACTGTTTCCGGAAACAGTCGCGGGGTCGCCGAATTCAACGAATTTGAAGGCCTGACACCGGGGGGGCCACCGGGGGCGCCGGGGGCACGGCGGGCTTAGAAGCGGCCGGAGGCTTCGAAGGCGTACTTGCGGGCGACCGAGCGGCCCGGATCCGTGAACTTGCCGGCGCGGAAGTACGCCATGGTGGCGGCGAGCTGCAGCTGGTCTCGGATCGGGTAGCGCAGGCGCAGGTCCCACTCCGTGCCCAAGGTCCGGGAGCCGGAGGAGATGCGCTCGGCCTGGTAAAGGAAAAAATCGATGTCGAGCGTGACGCCCTTGTAGGCGGGCGGCGTGTAGCCCGCGCCGACCACCACGAGGCCGGAGGCGCCGTTGCGCAGCCCGCTCTTGGTGGTCGTGGAGAAGTTCCCCCCGAACGCGTCGTACGCGGTCGCCGCGAACAGTTCGCCGAAGCCGGTGCGCTCGAGGCCGTTGTGGCGGTGGCCGCGGCTGGGGAAGAACGCCTCGTCGGTGGTCGCGGTGCCGGGATCGTCCCCGGTGCCGCGCGCGACCGACATGCGGGCGATGCCCTGGCCGGTCTTCCACAGCGACTGCTTCCACTTCATGCGCACGACCTGGGCGTTGCCGTTGTAGGTGATGTGGTTGCCTGCGGGGTTCGGGCCGGTCGGGGTCGCGTAGCCTTTCTGCATGGCGGCCTCGCCGTCGAACACCATCGGGCCGTAGCTGATCTGGTATCTCAAGCCGGTGAAGCTTCGCACGGCCTTTGAAACGAGGCAGCCGTTGGCCTGGGGGTTGCCGGTGTAGCTGCAGCCGTAGACGGTCTGCTGGGCGCGGTCGCGCTCGATGAGTTGGTTGAGCTGCCAGACGCCCTCGCCGGGAAGGTCCACGGATACGCCGGCGAGGTCGAGGCTGTTCGGCGCCGAGGCGTGCAGGGGATTGCGGTCGTTGAAGATGAAGCCTTCGACCTTCATATTCCACCAGGGGAGCTCGCCGCGGGCCGAGGCGCCCGTCAGGCCGGCGCCGTCGTCATCGAGCAGCAGGCCGCCGCCGAGGCGGTAGCTCTGGCGGCCGAAGGTCGCTTCCCACGGGTAGCCCCAGAGGCGGTGAACCTTCAAGTAGGCGTTCTCGATGAAGGGGGTGAGGTCCGCGTTCGGGTAGTAGGACGCGACTCGGTCGAACGGTGAAGCGACCGAGGACGTCGAGCCGGACACGCCGAGGGAGCGCAGGACGATGCCCAGATCCATCGTGGTGTCCTCTCCCCCCCGCGTCTCGAGCGGGATGCGGCGCACGGCGATGCCCAGGCGCGCGTCGTTGGTGATGAAGGAGTGGTTGTTCCGGTCGTTCGTGTCGTAGTGGAGGTTGGAATAGGACGCCGCCTTCATCTTGTAGGAGGCGGTCACGTCCAGGCTCGCCGCGTGCGCGGCGGACGAGGCGGAGGCGAACAGGATCGCGAGAGCGAGTGAGCGTCGCATCGACCGAAATCCTAGCAAAATCCTACCGACGTATGAGCGCGAGCGCAAAAAAAGAACCCCCCCGGTTCGATTCGCTTTTAGCGAATCGCGCCGAGGGGGCCTTTTACGTTCGTTCTAGATGATCTTTAGAACTTGATCGCGACGTCGCCGGCCAGCATGACGGCCGGGTTGAGCGCCGCGTTCGCGGCGCGGAAGTCCGCCATGGCCGCGCCGGGCTTGAACGAGCCCGCCGTCGCCTTGAGGGACACGTTCTCGGAATGCGTCCACTTCGCCATCACATTGACTTCCGAGCCGATGTTGCGCGAAGACTTGGTCCCCGCGGCGTTGAACGGCGCCACGCGGTGGTAGGCGTAGCGGTAGAACGCCGCGCCGACCGTCAGCTTCTCCACCGAGGACGGGGTGGCCTTGACGCCGAAGCCCCAGATGATGCGGTTGGACAGGCCGTTGGACGCGAACGAGTTCGCGCCGTTGCCGTTCGCGTTGTTCGCGAGCTGCAGCGCCGCGCCAGTGTCGAAGCGGCCGTAGATCCCACCCGGGCGGTAGTCCGTGTTGATGGACTGGAACGTGTTGTTGCCCGCGTAGTCGAAGTTGCTGTCGCCCGTGCCCATGCCGTACTCGCCCCAAGGCTTGATCATCCCGACGTCGGAAAGATCGATCTTGTAGCTGGCCTTGGCCTGAACGGCGTAGCCCTTGAAGTTGACGTTGCGCGCGCCGCCAACGGCGTTCGCGAAGGTCGCGCGGTCCTCACCGAAGTTCTTCGCGACTTCGAGGCTGCCGTCGAACCCGCCCGAGGTAACCTTCGCTTTCGCGCCGGCGACCCACAGGTTGGAGTTCTTACCATCGGCGGACGTGCCCACGCTGCCGAGGGTCTGACCGATGCCCGCGACGCCGTGCGTCACGCGGTTGTAGACGTACACCGAGGGCTTTACCATCTCGTGCATCTTGCAGGAGACGATGACGCCGCGCAGGTCCGTCGCCGAGTTGCCGCTGCCGACCGTGTTGACGGCGGTGTCGGCGGTCTTGCCGGCGATGCCGGTGACCGTCATGTGCTCGCCGTTCCAGTCGGCGCGGAACATGTCGATCGCGTCCACGCGCAGGCCGTAGGCGCTGCGGGGGCCGTAGTAGATGACGAGGTCGCCCTCTTCACCGTAGAACTGGCGGCCGGCCGTCAGGTCGACATGGCCGAACACCTTGTCGATCTTGACGTTGGCTTCCTGGACGATCGTCGTGTCCTGGATCCCGTTGACGGACTGCGCGCCCGTGCCGTAGGTCCGGGCCGCGCCGGCGCCCACGCCTTCCGCGCCCTTGACGAGGGTCACGCGGGCGTGCACGTCGTCCAGCAGGTCCCAGTCCAGCTTGAGGATCACGCGAGTCGTCGCGTGGCCGATGCGGTCGTTGTTGTTGGTGCCGGCGGGGCTGCTGTTCGCGCCGGTGGGGCGGGTCACGAAGTCAGTCACGTTGCGGGCGGAGGTCGTCTGGATGTCCAGGTTGCCGGACACCTTGAGGTTCTTCAACAGCTCAGCATTCGCACCGGCCGGAATGAACATGGCCAGGGCTAACGTCGTTCCCAGGAGCTTTTTCATTGCTCTTTTATCCTCTCTTGTTTGTATCGTAAGCCCCGTTTCAGCGGGGATACTCACGTCATACCCCGCTTTTGACGGGGCCTACGTACGACAGGAGCGCCAGTTCTTTGCGGCTCCTCACGAACGAATGCGGCGGAGCGAATCTAGCAAAGGTGTTTTGGCGTTGTCAACTGTTTGTTATGGCGAGTGCACGCAACCGTCACATGGCTGGGCGGTCCACTCAGTGTTATCGAGTGTTATTTAGAGGGCGATTGTAGCCGCGCGTTCGCGCGAACCGCCCAGGGCGTGTCGGGGTACTGGAGGGAAATCTTCTGCCAGGTGGCGCGCGCCGCGTCGGGCTGTCCCGCGGCGGTTTGGCAGCGGGCCATGGTCTCCTGAACCTGCGGCGCGAGAAAATGATCGGCGTTGGCGTCCGTGAAAGCCTGCGCGGCGGCGACGCACTCGGCGTGCTTGCCGGCGAATTCGAGCGCGGTGACCCGCTCGGCCGCGGCGAAGGGCTTCAGCGGCTCGGGAGCCGTTTCGGCGGCGCGGGAGAAGGACTGCAGGGCGGCGGCGTGCTCGCCCTGGGCCTGCTTGAGCTCCCCCTGCATCATGCCGGCGAGGCTGGCGGCCGCGCGGCTCGCGTTCTGCTCGGTGAGCTCGGAGAGGGCCGTGGCGGCCTCCGCGGGCCTTCCATAATAGGAATAGGCCTCGGCCATCGACAGCTTGTCCCAGGCCTCGTTCTCGTTGACCCCCCTCGAGTAGATGCCGAACCCGATCAGCACGCCGAGGACCGCCACGGCGGCGGCGGCCATGCCGACCTCGCGCCGGTGCTTGACCGCCTGGTCGAGGACGTGGCCGAAGAAATCACGGACCTCGTCCTTCTTGGCGTCCTGCTGGGTGGCCCAGTGCTTTTCGGTAGACATGAGGTGATTGATCCTTAATGGAGGAATAGAGAGCGTTTGCCCCGAGAGGGAATCGAACCCACATCTACCCCTTAGGAGAGGGTAGCTCTATCCATTGAGCTATCGAGGCGTCAGACCCTGTGACGGGCAGGCAATAATAGCTTATCAGTACGTCAGGAGCGAATGAATATTCCGGCCGTCCAGCTTCTTGCGTCCATTAAGGAAGGAGAGCTCGATCAGGAAGGCGCTGCCCACCAGGTTCCCCCCCAGGGCCTCGATGAGGGAGATGGCGGCGGCGGCGGTGCCGCCCGTGGCCAGGACGTCGTCGACGAGAAGGACCTTGGAGCCCTTGGCGAAGGCGTCGGCGTGGGCCTCGATGGAGTCCGTGCCGTACTCGAGGTCGTAGGAGGCGGAGTGGACCTTGCGCGGCAGCTTGCCCTTCTTGCGCAGCGGGACGATGCCCGCGCCGAGGCGCGCCGCCATCGCCGGCGCGAGCAGGAACCCGCGCGACTCGACACCCGCCACGACCGTGATGCCCGCCTGCTTGAACGGGGCGATCAGTCCGTCGATGACGGCGTCGAAGCCCTTGGGGTCGGCGAGCAGGGGCGTGATGTCCTTGAAGATGATCCCCTTCTTCGGGAAATCGGGGACGTCCTTGATCAGGGCCTTGAGCTCGCTCATGTTCATTTCTTCTTCTTGCCGGCCTTGGCGGCGGGCAGGAACACGAGCTTGCGCGGCGCGCGGCGCAGGTTCTGCGCGGCGGTCGGGGCGGTCTTGCGGCCGGCCGGGATGGTCTGGCCCAGGATGTCGGTCTTGAGCTTGGGCGCGGAGAAGCCGGGCTGGAGGTTCGTCGGTCCGCGGCGCCCTCCCTCGTCGACCTCGATGAGGCCCATGCGGTTGGCCACGCGGCGCAGGCGCAGCAAGGCCCGTTCCTCGATCTGGCGGATGCGCTCGCGCGACAGCTTGAGGCGCTTGCCCACCTCCTCGAGCGTCATCGGCGTCTGCCCCGTGAGCCCATGCCTAAATTCAAGAATCATGCGCTCGCGGTCGCCGATCTCGCGCAGGGCCTGGTGCAGCTCGTCGTGCAGCTTCAGCACGCCGATGAGGTTCTCCGGGGACTGAGCCGTGGTCTCGGCGATCATGTCCTCGACCGTGATGTTATCGTCGCCCGAGTCGATCGGGGCGTCGAAGGAGCCCATGCCCTTGGCGGCCTCGGCCGCGTCGAGCACCCCGCGCACCTGGCGCGCCGTCCAGTGCATCGCGCGCGCCATCTCGGCGAGCGACGGATCCCGGCCGAGCTTGACGTGCATCTTCTCCCACATCTTCAGCCACTTGCGCAGGGCTTCCCAGGCGTGCGGAGGGATGCGGATCGTCTTGCTCGTCTCTTCGACGGCGCGGCGGATGGACTGCTCGATCCAATAAGAGGAATAGGTCGAGAAGCGGTAGCCCTTGGAGGGCTCGAACTTGTCGATGGAGTGCATCAGGCCGAGGTTGCCCTCCTCGACGAGGTCCATGAAGTCGATGCCCTGGCGATGGTATTTCTTGGCGATGGGCACGACCAGGCGCAGGTTGGCCTCCATGATCCGCTGCTTGGAGACGCGGTCGCCCTTCTTGGCCTTCTTCCAGAGCTCATGCATCTCTTCGCGGGTGACGAGCGCCAGCTTCTGAATGCCTTTGAAGTACTGGCTCGTTGTATCCGTTGAGGGTTCCATGTCTCTCCTAGATGATCCTGAAGGCAGTTTCGTTCTTCATCGCGGCGGGCTTCGTCGCGATCCCGCTCACTCTCGCCGCGGGATTGCCCGTTCTGAGACGCTCGACGAACTCGTCCAGCGCCGTCTCGGTTCCCTCGGCTTCCGCCTCGACCGTCCCGTCTTCCCGGTTGCGCACCCAGCCCTTCAGGCCGAGATCGTCGGCCGTTTCCTTCGTGAACCAACGGAAACCGACCCCTTGGACGCGACCGGCGACGATTAAATGTCGACGCGTCAAGGGGCCTAAGGTTGACATTCTAAATATTTGTCAAGGGGGCGTGCAAGGGGCAAGAATAAAAAGGACACATCGGGGCCTCGCGGCCCGGACGCGTCCTTTTAAAAGTGGTCGGGGTACCCAGGCTTGAACTGGGAACCTCTTCGTCCCGAACGAAGCGCTCTGCCAATTGAGCTATACCCCGAGGCCCGTCAATCTCACGCGCGCGATCGGGGACACAGGAATCGAACCTGTAGCCTCTCCCACCCCAAGGGAGCGCTCTACCATTGAGCCAGTCCCCGATCGCGGGCGCGAAACTCTCGTCGGGGGTATTTTAATCCTTTGCGCCCCCCCGGCGCAACAGTTTCGTGGATTCAGCGGCCCATCTCGTCGAGGATGGCCTTGAGCTCCTTGCGCACCTCGCGCAGGAGCTTGGCCTGGGAGTTGTCCCCCGGCGTCTGGGCGGTCAGCGGCGCGTCGAAGCCGGTCTTGCCGCGGCGGCGGTCGATCAGGGCGCGGCGGGCGCCGGCGACGGTCATCTTCTTGCGGTGCAGCAGGTCTTTGATATCGAGGATCAACTCGAGGTCGGCGCGCGAGTAGCGCCGGTGTCCGCCGTCCCTGCGCGACGGCTTCAACTCGCCGAACTTGTTCTCCCAGAAGCGCAGCGTGTGGGGCGGGACCTGCGCGAGGCGGGAGGCCTCGCGCATGGTGAAGTAATCGCGGTCGGGCAGGAACGGCAGCTCTATAAAGACCTCGGTGTAATCCCTTTTATATTCTATTCCAAGAGATTCTTCGAGGCCTTGAAGCGCACGCCTCGGCGCGAGGGCACGCTGACCTGCTCCCCGGTCTTCGGGTTGCGGCCGTTCCTCGGCTGGCGGGCCTTCACGCGGAAGGTCCCGAAGTTCGAGATGACGACCTTGTCGCCCTGGTTGAGCGACGCACGGATCGTCTCGAAGGTCGTCTCGACCGCGAGGGCGGCCTCGCCCTTCGTGGTCAGGACTTTCGCGACGGCCTTGATGATGTCGAGGCGGTTCATTTGGCGTCTCCCCCTTCCTTGCCCTTGGGCGGCTCCTCGCCGCCTTCGGGCTTCTTCTTGAGATCCTTGAAAATATCCTCGGGCTTGAGGCTCTTGAGGTCCTCCTTGAACTTGGAGACCTCGTCCTCCGAGATCGGCTTGTGCAGGGTCTGGCATCTTTCGAAGACGCTCTCGTGCACCATGATCGGGCAGCCGGCGCGCACGGCGATCGCGATCGCGTCGGACGGGCGGCTGTCGAGCTGGGCCGTCTTCTTGCCGTCGCTGACGTGCACCTTCGCGTAGAAGGTGTTCTCCTTGATGTCGCTGACGACGATCTTCTTGACCTCGAAGCCGAGCTCCTGGATGGCGGCGAGCAGCAGGTCGTGGGTCAACGGGCGGGGCAGGACGATGCCCGAGAAGCGGATCGCGATGGCCTGGCCCTCGGTGATGCCGATCCAGATCGGGAGGAGCCTGCTCCCCGACAGCTCCTCGAGAAAGATGATGCACTCGTTGACCGTGGTCGCCAGCGAATAGATGCGGACCTCTTTTTCCCCGGTCGCGGCCTTGGCGGGCTCGGGGGCCTTGTCTTTGTCCTTATCCTTGTCCTTGTCGCCGCCCTTTTCCTTGGCCATATCGTTCTCCGTTAAAATCCGAGAGCCTTCAGCACGCCTTTCGCGGGCGCGCCGCGAGTCGCCTTCCAGATCGCCTCGAGCAGGGGCGCTTTGACCTTGTAGCGCCGGCACAGCTCGCGTGCGCTGGCGGAGGCCTCGATGCCCTCGACGACCGTGGGGATCTCGGCGAGCGCGCGCCTGGGCGTCAGGCCTTTCCCGAGCTTCTCTCCGAACCCGCGGTTGCGGGACTCGGGGGAGGTGCCGGTGGCGATCAGGTCGCCCAACCCCGCCAGGCCGTAAATGGTGTTGTAGCGGCCGCCGCGCGAGTGAATAAGGCGGGCCATCTCCTCGAGCCCCATCACGAGCAAAGCGGCCTTGGTGTTGGCTCCGGTGCCGAGGCCGTCCAAAATGCCGGCGCCGATGGCGATGGCGTTTTTGAGCGAGCCTCCGAGCTCGACCCCTTGACGATCGGGCCAGGGCGAGACGCTCAGGGCTCCTCCGTGGAACAACGCGACGAGGGTCTTCGTGATGGGTTTCGTTGGACCGCCCAGCAGCAGTTTCGTCGGTATCCCGCGCGCGACCTCCCGAGCGAAGCTCGGGCCGGTGAGGGTCCAGATGTTTCCGCGGAGGGAAGGGAGCTCGCGCGCCAGGATGTCGCCCATCGTCGCGAGGGTGCGGGGTTCTACGCCCTTGGACGCGTTGACGGCGACCGCGTTTTTCGGGAAACCACAGCTTCGAATCATATTCGCGGTCGCCGCCAACGCTCGGGACGGCAGGACGAACAGCAAGACGTCAACGTCTTTAACGGCAACGGCAACGTCGTGGGTAACCTTGATGGCGCCGTCCAAACGAAAGCCTGGGATCTGCGCGTGACGACGAGTCTTCTTCAAACTCGCCGCGAGCTCCGGCACGAATTCCCAGATCGTGACCTTCGCTCTCTTGTTGGCCAGATGCTGGGCCAAAACGCAGCCCCACATCCCGCCGCCGAGCACGGTGACCTTAAGCTGACGGGCCATGGATTCCCAGCTCCTTGTTCTCGAGTAGCCGTTTCAAATTCGGTATGTGCTTGTAGATGATCAACGCCCCCGCCACCCCGGCCGCGATGCAGTACGCCTGCTTGGCGTGGAGCGCCGCCGCCGCGATCGGCAGCACGACCGCGGCGGTCATCGACCCCACCGAGATATGCCCGGAGATCTTGACGGCGAGGGCGAAGGCGGCGATAGTGATGCCCATCGGCGAGGGGAGGAGCGCCATGAAGACTCCCGCGGAGGTGGCCACGCCCTTGCCCCCCTTGAAGCCCAGCAAAGGGGTCCAATTGTGCCCGACGATCGCGGCCGCGCCCGCGGCGATGGCCAATTCGGGACGCCGCGGCTGCAAGGCGAGGCAGAGAAAGACCGGGGCGTAGCCTTTCAGCGCGTCGACGACGAGGGTGATGGCCCCGGCCAGCGCCCCCGCGTTGCGGTAGACGTTCGCCGTGCCGGGATTGCCCGAGCCCTTGGTCCGTATGTCGTAGCCCTTGAGGCGTTTGACGACGAGGTAGCCCGTGGGAATGCCTCCGGCGAAGTAGCCGAAGAGGATGAGGGCGGCGTCGCGGAAATCTATCATGAATTTCAGCATTATCCTACCATGTCTATGGCGGGATACTCCAGAGCTTAGCTCGTCAAGCGGCCGGAGTCAATAAGGACTGCAGGCGGCTCCAGTTTTCCGCCGTGACCCGCAGGCGGAAGCGTATCTTCTCCCCGATGACCTTCCGCTCGAGGATTTGCGCGGATTCGTATAAGCGCGACGTCCAGGAGCCGGCCAGGGTCGCGGGAGCGTCGATCTCGCGCAGCAGCCATTTCTTCGAGAGCGCGTCTTCGACGCGGG
Source organism: Elusimicrobiota bacterium (assembly GCA_030696455.1). Taxonomy (GTDB): domain Bacteria; phylum Elusimicrobiota; class Elusimicrobia; order UBA1565; family UBA9628; genus GWA2-66-18. Next base: position 11,684 of record JAUYSH010000028.1, on the reverse strand, counting down.
CGAGCACCCCGGGGAGGCCGTCGCCGGAGGCGGCGGACATCAAGATCGCGTCGGGGTAGCGCCTCACGAGATCGTCCCGCTCGGCGGCGCTCAGGCGGTCGGCCTTGTTGAAGGCCTCGACGCGCGGGATGCCGCCCGTGGCGAGCTCCTCGAGCGTGAGCTTGACCGAGGCGTGCTGGCCGTCGAGCTCGGGCGAGGACGCGTCGTGCACGACCAGGAGGCAGTCGGCGGCCTCCACCTCCTCGAGCGTGGAGCGAAACGCCGCGATCAGCGAGGTCGGCAGGCGCTGGATGAAGCCGACGGTGTCGGTCATGACCGCCCAGCCGCCGCTCGGCAGGCGCACGCGGCGCGCGGTCGGGTCGAGCGTGGCGAAGAGCTTGTCGTCCGCGTACGCCGCGTACTCGCCCGTCAGCTGGTTCAATAAAGTGGACTTGCCCACGTTGGTGTAGCCGACGAGGGCCACCTGGGGCACGGGCACGCCGGCGCGGCGCTCGCGGCGCAGGCGGCGCGAGGAGCGAACGCGCTCGAGCTCGGCGCGCAGGTGCTTGATGCGGTATTGGATGTGGCGCTTCTCATACTCGAGCTTGCGCTCGCCGGGGCCGCGCGTGCCGATGCCGCCGGCCTGCTGGGAGAACGCGCGGATGCCGGTCAGGCGCGGGAGCATGTAGGAGAGCTGCGCCAGCTCGACCTGCAGGCTTCCCTCGTTCGTGCGCGCGCGCCGCGCGAAGATGTCGAGGATGAGGCGCGTGCGATCGACGATCTTCACCTTCGGCATCGCCTTCTCGAGGTTCTTCTGCTGGGCTCCGCTGAGCTCGAGGTCGAAGATCACGGTGCCGGCGCGAAGGCCGGCGCACATTCCGACGATCTCCTCCACCTTGCCTTCTCCGATCAACGTCGAGGAATTGAAGCGCTGGAGCGCCTGGGTGGTTTCGCCCACGACGAGGGCGCCCGCGGTCTCGACCAAGCGCTTGAGCTCTTCGAGGCTCGCGCGGATCACGTCGGTCTGCGACTTGGGGCCCACGCCGACGAGGACCGCGCGTTCGATGGGAGCGCGGGTCTCCCGGGAGACGTTGCGGACGCCCGTCTTGCGCGCCATCAGTCGAGCAGGACCTCGGGCATGGAGCGCTGCAGAAGGGTCCGCCAGCGGCGCGCGGTGCCCGCCAGCAAGGTGTCGAGCGGCGCGTAGTCATCGGTGAGCAGGGGCACGGCCGCGAGGTCGCCGGGCAGCGGGATCAGCTCCCGGCTCAGCATCAAGGCGACCTCCTTGGAGGTGCGCTCGGGCGCCGCGGGCGGCCCCGCCTGGAGCGGACCCGTTGACGCGAAGAGCAGTACGTTGGCCAGGCCGTCGTTGGGCTCGCTGGCGATGAAGGCGCGCACGTTCGGGAACACCTCGGCCATGGTGCGGTACACGGCCTTCCAGGGGCGGTCGTCGGGCCCCGTCATCGCGCAGACGAGGTTGATCGCGAACACACCGTCCGGCGTCAGGGAATCCCGCAGGCGCGCGAACGCCTCCGTCGTGAACAGGTGCGCGGGCGGGGACTCGGCGCCGAAGGCGTCGAGGTAGGCCAGGTCCCACGGCCCGTGCCCTTGCTCGAGCAGGGCCCGGCCGTCGCCGATGACGATCTTCCCCTTCGGCTTGAAGTCGAAGTCGGCGACGGCCGCTTCGGCGATCATGGGGTCGATCTCGAAGGAGTCCACGGTCAGGCCGCGGCGCTCGAGCGCCTTGGGCAGCAGGCCGGCCCCGAGCCCCACGACCAAGGCGGTCTTGGCCCGGGGGCGCAGCGCGCGCGGCCACTCCAGGGCGCGGATGTACTGCGACTCGCTCTCCCCGTCGGCCTTCTCCATCACCGACTGGCTCGTGCCGCTGACGAGCAGGTAGCGGCGCGACGGCGTGTCCATCACGACGATGCGGCCGTAGGCCGACTCGCGCGCCGATAGGGAGTGGCGGGTCTTCGCCGCGGGCATCAGCATCAGGCCGACGCAGGCGGCGCACGCCGCGAGCTGCGCGACCGGCGCCGCGCGCTGGGACAGCCATGAGCCGAGCGCGCCGAGGATCATGAGCAGCAGCGCGGTCCCGTAGATGATCGTGGAAATCGGAAGGTGCGGGATCAGCACGAAGCCGGCCAGCACCGCGCCGAGGACGCTGCCCGTGGTGGAGACCGCCCATGCGTCGCCCGACTTGCGCCCCGCGTCGAACGCCCCCGTGGCGGTCAGGCGCACGGCGACGGGGCCCAGCGCGCTGAGCAGCACGAGCGCGGGGCCCATCAGCGCCGCGGCGCTCACGAACGCCCCGGCCTGCACGCCCAGGGGCAAAGTCGCCTTGAGCACGGGCTCGCGCAACCAGGGGACGGCGGCGACCGTCAGCCCCGAGGCGGTGAGCAGGCGCGCGAACAATAGGAGGTAGGGCTGACGGTCGGCCTGGCGGCCTCCCCAGGCGTAGCCGGCGGCGAGGGAGACCAAGGTCACCGTGATCATGGCCGACCAGGTGTAGATCGAGGAGCCGTAGAAGGGGCTGATCAGGCGCGCGCCCGAGATCTCGAGGACGAGGCAGGAGGCGCCGGACAGGAAAAGGCTGCCGAGCATATAGGGCGTGGCGGACGGCGGCAGCAGCTGCGGGTTCTTAAGCGGCGGTTTTTTCAAGTGCTTCCTCCCAAAGTCTCACGGCGCGCGCGAGCAGCTCGTCCGGGCCCGCCGAGGCGTCGAGCGCCCGCGCGTCGAGCTGGTTGCGGAACCAGGTGCGTTGGCGCTTGGCGTAGGCGACGGTCGCGCGGATCATCTCCGCGAGGCCCGCCTCCTGCGTCAGCTCCCCCCGCGAGCAGGCCAGCGCCTCGCGGTAGCCGAGGCTGGTGAACCCGGGCTCGGTCCCAATATACTCATTTGGGACCAACGCTTTCACCTCCGCGAGGAGATTGGGCCACATCGCCTTCGCGCGCGCCTCGATCCGCTCGCGCGAGAGCTCCGGCGTCAGCTCCAAGCGCAGCGCGAGCGCGGGGGCCATCCCGCCCCCCCGGCCCTCGCGCCAGTGCCGGGAGATCGGCTTGCCGGTGAGCTCGAATACTTCAAGAGCGCGCACGACGCGCTGGAGGTTCGCCGGCGGTATGCCGGCGGCGGCCTCCGGGTCGGCCTCGGTCAGGCGCGCGTGCAGGGCTTCGCGTCCGTGCTTCTCCGCCTCGGCGTGGAGCCGCGCGCGGACGGTCTCGTCGCGCGGGGGCAGGGGCGAGAGGCCCTCGAGCAAGGCGCGCAGATAAAGACCGGTGCCGCCGCAGACGAGCGGGATTTTTCCGCGCGCTTTGATATCCGCGATCGCGGCGGACGCTTCGTTGGCCCAGCGCGCGGCGTCGAAGGCTTCAGCGGGATCGGCGCAGTCGAGCAACCAATGAGGCACGCGCGCGCGCTGCGCGGCGGAGGGCTTGGCCGTGCCGGCGTCGAGGCGGCGGTACACCTGGCGCGAATCGGCGGAGACGATCTCGGCGCCGATCCGCTCGGCCAGGGCGACGGAAAGATCGGTCTTGCCGGAGGCCGTCGGGCCGGCGAGAACTAGGACTGACCGGCCGCGCGCAATTTCAACTGTTTTCATCATTGTAACGGTCGGAAACTTCTCGGGCCTCATCTAAACCGTTCGAAATATATGGTCAAGGCTCTTTTAAATGAGCGAGCTCTTCCTGCCAAGCACGCCTGACCCCCGTGAGCCAGTCTGCGGCGTCTTGGGAGTTGACGAACCGGCGGTTGAGGGTCTCCGAGAACGCCTGCCACTCGGCGTCAATCCCGGACAACATGCGCCCGGCCTCAGGTATAAGTTCCTCGAACATGCTGATACGCTCGCGCACGGGCCAGTCCGCTCGAAGGCGCCTCGCAATATCCTCATCTGAGACAGCATCTTCAGACACGGGTCACTGAAGTCGTGAAGGTAGCCCGAGAAGGTCCGGTACTTGTTTTTGTATTCGTTTCGTCGCATCGTTCGCCGGGCTAGCCGCGCTCCAAACGCGCGAGTTCCATTTCCCACACCGGCACCACTCCGTCGAGCCACCGTGCGGCGTCCTCACGCCGCGCAAACGGGCGCGACAGAAACTCACCCAGGGCACCCCACTCCTCATCGAGGTTGGCACGGATGGAACGCGCCTCCTTCAGTAGGCAGCCGATCGCTCGAATCCGCTCCCCGTCATCCCAGTCTCTCCGCACAGACCGTGCGAGAGCCTCGTCAGTGGTGTGCGAGGGAGGCGGGTCCGAGAAATCATCAGCGAGACCGGCAAAGTCGGGATGCTTTGCTTCGAACTCTTTGATATTCATCTTTCGTTGGGAAACGCTTGGCGCATGCGCAAAGGCGGCGCCTAGGAAGTTATCGGCTTTCCTTTTGTCCGATATACCTAAGCAACGGGGCTATGTGGGTGAACATTAACCCGACCGCCTGGCGATTATCCTTAAGAATCGGGGACAAAAATTCCCAGTCATCGGTTAAGCGTCCTGTATCAAGCTTCGGTTGGGCCTGGCTGACAGAATATAACTCGTCGCTCGGCACTTCCCAATAGAAATCAGTATCGTTGGGGATCGTTACTTTCTTGACGCCCACATCATTTAGAAGGTGCTCGAAGATCGCGTCTACGGTGCGCTTTAGCTCGGCTAAATCGATCTCATTCGGTTGGTTTTTCATTTAGTCTCTCGCATTCCTCAAGAAGGCTTCTGAAATTTCGAATCTGCTTCTGAAGACTTCGCTTCCGTCCTTCAATTACCTTTTCATCTCGTCCCTGCCCCAGAAAGCCCTTGTTGTCGTGACCATGGGGGTTGTCGATATATTCCTGCAGCTTCCTGATATGTGCATTTAACTGCTCTCGAAGTCCTTCGCACGGATCATCATCACTCCTCGACTCTGCCACACGCGAATCTTGGCCATCCGCGTGCGCGCCCAGCGCTTTTTCTCCAAGAGCGAAAATGACCTCCGTTGCAATCATCGAAACGACGAGGCTGATTCCTCCGGTTGCGACGCCCCCGATTACACCGACAACACGTATGTGACGCACCGCTCTTGCGACAGTAAAGACTTTGCGTGCTTTCGAAGCACTTCGGGCGTTCTTTGCGATTACCGCCGTGGTAGCCGCCTTCTCGATCGTGGTTGGACTGGCGGCCTCAGTCAGACCGGGATCACGCATTAAGTCAGCCGGAGAATCCATTTCTCGGGCGTACTCGTCGAGATCATCATGAAACCGCTCGGCCGTCGTTTTGACCTTATGAACAGCCACCTCTTCGTTGGCGATTTGAATCGGAAAGCGAGCAATCCCGAGATTGTCAGTGTAAACGACCTTTGCCTTGGTCAGCGTTCCGCTGTCCAGACTCACCGAAAAGGTGACGGGATAGCCGCTGAGCTTAACCTTCGGATCGTCGCAGGACAATTGAACCGAAATTTCAAAAGGAACCTCCCCGGCGACTTTTGGTGCGGAGAGAGACTTGAGTCTGCATTCCGCTGGCGGGGGCGGCGGCGCTGGTTTCTTGGATCGAACTTTTGGTTTAGGGCTCGATGCGGGCTTGGTCTGAGCGATGTTTGATGACCTGTCCCTGTCTTTGAATAGTTTCCCAATCCCCCGGAAAAGCGCCGGAATGCCTTTAAGGATAAGTACGGCCCCGAGTTCTCCGAGCGCCTTCCCCAACTCCTCTCCCCCGTTGCCTGTGAAGCCGCTGGAGTAGGACGACCCGGAGGACCTCGATCCGCCACAGTTGGCGACGCAGACGCCGCGCGGCGTCGGAGGCGGGGGCGGCAGGCTTGGGATGTTCCACGCGCCAAGCCCTGCTTCCGTGAGTGCGCTGGGACGGGCCCGAGTCAGGATCGCGGCCGTGCCGTCATCCTCGATGGATTCCACGGGGCCGGCGGCGACCGAATACGAGGGGTCCTCGAGCCAGCGTGCGAGGATGGGCGCCGGTATGGCGACGGGCCAGCGGCCCTCCTCCGTGTCGGCCGGACGCAGCACGAGCATCCCAGTGACCTCCCCCGCGTCGTTGAGAACAGGGCCTCCGCTGAGCTCCGGCGAGATCGCGGCATCCGTCTGGAAGCTGATCTCGCCCGCTTTCGTCACGAGACCGGAGGTCTTGGTCCACAAGCCCGAGATCGTCGTGTGCCCGATGGCGGTGACGAGTTCGTCTTTCTCGGGGGCTTGGTCCGCGAGTCTGAGAGCGGGGCCGGCAGGAGACTTGGCAAAAGTGAGCACGGCCACGCCGAGCTCGGACTGGCGGCGGACGACGGTCGCCTTGAACTCGATGGGCTTCGCGTTCGCGGAATACGCGAAAAGGCCGGGATGGTCGGTGTCGGCGACGACGGACGCGTCGGTCACGAGCACCGAGCCGTCTTTGGTTTTCAGCAAAGTGGCGGCGGCGCGCTGCCCCTTCCACACGACGACGAATACGCTCTCCTCCGGCTTATGCGCAATGCCGCGTCCGGCCGAGATGAGGTTGGCGTCCTTCTCGCGGTGTGCGGCGGCGAGATCCGCGAACGCGGCGGCACGGGAGCAGTAGAGCCGGGAGCGGGCCGGGCCGACCGCCTTGTGCGAAGCGAGCGCCATGGTCAGGTTGCGGACGCGGGCGCGGAGCTTCTCGTACTCGGCGCCGGTCAGGTTCGAGAGAGAAGACGCTTGATCGAGGGCTTGCTCGGCGGTCGTCCCCTCGGTCTGCGGGCCGAGCAAGGATAAAAGCCATGGAGAGGGCGCGCCGGATTCGTCCTGGAACAAGCCGTCTCGGCCGGCCAGGAGCCTGCGGCGAGCCTGGCCCGGCTCGCACGGCGGTTCGGGGAACCGCAGGGCCCAGGTGTAGTCGGTGATCGCGAGCGTGCGATAGATCGCGTCGAGGCTCGAAGATCGGTCCTTGAAGAAAGGCCTGAGCTCCGGGGACATCCGCGGCTTGAGCCGCTCGAGCGTATCCTGGACCTGGGCCTCGTCCCGGAAGCCCTCGAGGCCGTCGGTCAGGACCAGAAGGTCGGCCTGGAGCGCGGCCAGTCCCTTCGCGTCGGCGGGGCCGTCGCCGGGCGCCTCGACAGCCGCGGCGTCAGGGGCCAGTATGACGGTCGAGAGCAGGTACCAGAGAGGGTCGGTCGTCGTCTCGGCGCGAACGGGGACGGCGAAGGCGAGCAGAAGCGCGAGCGCCGCTCGAGCCTTTCTCACCCAGGTTTTACTTCGCCTTGCGCGCGGCCTTCGCCTTCCCGGAGAACAGCGAGTGAAAAGGACAGTCGGAGCCGCAGGCGTCGGGCAGCCCGAGAGAGGTGCGCGTCTGGCAGTCGGCGCTGTCCTCGGCCATCTTCTCGATGGCCTTCTGGGCCTCGCGCGAGATCTTGCGGAAGGCGAGGCCGACGCTGTAGGTCTCCCCCTTCTGGTGGACTCGCACGATGCCGGCCTCGATCGGAACGCCCTCGAGCCCGGGGATGTTGAGCGTCATCTGGAAGCTCTTGGCGTGGGGCGGCTCGATGAACATGAGCAGGGAGATGCCGCCGGCGGAGAGGTCGGTCATGATCGCGGGCTGCTTGTGCATCAGGCTGTCGCTGCCCTCGAGCTCGAGCGTGATCGGCTCGACCATCCCTTCGACGACGCTGAAGCGGCGGTGCTTGCGGCGCTCGGCTCCGGTCTTCTTATGCTCGCTCATCTGTTTCCCCTTTCAAAATCCGTTTGCTCGTCCCGGTCACGCGGACCTTGACGGTCCGTCCCGCGGGCCCGCCCCCGGTCCATGAGACCTTGAAGCCGTCCCGCGTGCGGCCGAAGCCGCCGCCCTCGTCCAGCACGTCCACGGTCTTTCCGACCCGCGCCGCCAGGGCTTCCTCGGTCAGCGCGTCGCACAGGACGTTGAGCCTTTGCAGGCGCCCTTCTTTCACCGCGTCGGGCACGTCGTCCTCCATGCCCGCCGACTCGGTCCCCTCGCGGGGCGAGTACTTGAACGTGTACGACCACGACGGCCGCAAAGCCTTGACCACGTCGAGGGTCCGCTCGAAATCCTCGTCGGTCTCTGAGGGGAATCCTACGATAATGTCCGTGGTGACTTCAACGAAAGGTATCGCGCGCCGCAGGCGCGCGGTTTTGTCCAGGATCGAGGCCGCGTCGTAGTTGCGGCGCATGATCTTCAACAGCCGGTCCGATCCGGATTGGAGAGGAAGATGGATCTGCTCGCAAATATTCTTTGTCGTCGCCATCGCCGCGATCAGATCGTCGTTCACGAAGTGAGGGTGAGGGCTCTCGAAGCGTATCCGTTCCAAGCCCTCGACCTTCCCCAGGCGTCTCAGCAGCTCCGGGAAGCGGATCTCCGCTCCCCCCTCCGGGGCATGCCAGCTGTTGACGGTCTGACCGAGGAGAGTTATCTCCTTCGCTCCGCGCCCGACCTTCTCCTTCACCTCGTCCATGACGGTCTCATACGGCCGGTACAGCTCGCGTCCCCGCACCGAAGGCACGATGCAGTAAGAGCAGGAGTAGTTGCAGCCGCGCATGATGGTGACGAAGGCGGTGCAGGGCGAGGCCCAGCCCGTGGGTTTGTCGAGGGTCTCCGGCGCGAACGCCTGGCGGGTCTCCGCCAGCGCGTCGAAGCGCGCGCCGAGCGCCTCCTCCACGATCTGCGGATAGTCCTCGATGGATTTGGCGCCGACGACGAGGTCCACGTACGGGAAGCGCTTCTGGATCCAGGGGCCGAGCCTCTCGGCCGCGCAGCCCGCGACGATCAGCACGCGCTCGGGGTCCTTCTCCTTCCAGTCCCGCAGGCGGCCGATGAAGGACAGCGCCTTGTCCTCGGCGTGCTGGCGCACGGTGCAGGTGTTGAGCACGATCGCGTCCGCCGTCTCCGGCCCGGCGACGGCGGTGAAACCCCGGCCCGTGAGCGGCGAGGCCAGCTCTTCTCCGTCGGCGACCGACATCTGGCAGCCGAAGGTGACGACGTGGAGGCGCATGTCTACCGCTTGCTCTTGGACTTCTTCTTCGCCGGCTTGCCGTCCTGGCCCTGGCGGCGTCCCATGCCGATCTCGATGAGGTTGTGCGTCGCCTCGACGACCTGGCGGCGCGACTCGGGATCGAGGGGCGCCAACGCCATGATGACCTTCTCGAGGGCGGCGAGCGTCTTCTTCTGGATCATGGGGTCTCCTAAAGCTTGGCCCTCGCATGCACGACGCGGAAGTGCACGACGCGCATCTCTTCCTCTTCTCGGATCTGCCGGCCGTTGGCGAAGTTCATCTTATCCTTCAGCTCCGCCAAGGTCACGCCCTCGCGCTGCGCGAGGTCCTCGTTGAAGCTGCCGAAGGTGCGCAATTCAACGATCGTAACTACGAGTTGCGCCCTCACGTTGCCGTGCTTGTCGACGAGCTGGAGCGCGTCGCCGACCTTCAGGTCGGCGTCCTCGGGGTCATAGGCCGGGCAGGCGGTAGCCGTTTTGCGGCCCGCCAGGATGGCCTGGATCATCTTCTCACCCAGGCCTCCGTCGCCGTACCAGCCGAAACGGAAACGTTTCACCGTGTCAGATTATAACTATTGTCGCCGGGGATTGGGGCGCTCAGGAGGGTTTCGCGGCGCAGCTTCTGCACTGGCCGAAGACCTCGTGACGGTGCCACTTCGGCACGAACCCCGCCTGGCGGCAGGCGTCGTCCTGGATCTTCTCGAGCTTGGGCCACCGCACCTCCTGGATGCGCCCGCAGGTGACGCAGATCAGGTGGTCGTGGTGCGGCCGGTCGTGCTCGACCTCGAAGCGCGTGGTGCCGCCGCGGCCGACGACGGGCGAGATGAGGCCGCACTCCTGGAGCATCTTGAGCGTGCGGAACACGGTGGCGCGGCCGACCCCGTGGGAGCGCAGGGCGATGTAGATCTCATCCTGGCTGAGGTGATGGTCGGCCTTGAGAAAGTAGTCGAGGATGAGGCGGCGCTGGCCGGTCAGGCGCAGTCCGTTCTTGGCGAGGTGCTCGGTGAACACGCGCACGATCTTTTCCGCGTGGTGCGTGGCACGGCCGCTTTCGTAGACGACGAGCTCTCTCACGACGATAGCCTATCAGTCTGGCGGCCCGGGCGCAATATTTTAGTCATGAGTCCTTGCTACAATCGCGGGTATGAAAGATATTCAGGCGGCGCGGAGCGTCGCATGAAGCGGCTATGGCCTTTGCCCGTCCTTTTCCTGCTCCTGGCGGCCCCTCTGCGCGCCCAAGAGGACGGCGAGGCCGAATCCTCCGCGCAGGAGGAGCCGTTGGCGCCTCCGGAGGGCGAAGGCGAAGCAGAGGACCCTCAGCCGCAGGGCGGCGCCGAGGCCAACGCCGAGGCCAACGCCGAGCCCGGCGCTGAACCCGCCGCTGAAACCTCCGCTGAAACCGCCCCCGAGCCCGAAGCGGACGAAGCTGCGGCAAGCCCGGTCAAGGAGAAGGAAGAGCCTCTCATCAGCGTGAAGGCCGCGGCGTCCGAGCCCGAGGAATACGACGAGGAGGAAGGCGTCGAAATCGCGCCTCCCAAAAAGAAGGTCGTCCCCACGGCCACCTTGATGAAGTCTCCGCCGAAGGGAAAGCCGGCCGCGAAAGCCGTGAAGGCCAAGACGGCCGGGAAGATGGCGCCGCCGCCCTTGAAAAAGAAGCCGGCCGTTGTCGTCGCCGCGGAGCCCCCCCGGCCTTCGGCGCCCGTGGTGCCTCTGACGCCGATCACGCCTCGCAACCCCTAGGCGCCGTCTAAAGCTTCTCTACCGACGCCGCCAGGATCCAGCCCTTCACGCCTTCCTTGAGCAGGCCCACCTCGAGCCACTCGCCGCTTTGCGACAGCACGCGCACGCGCCGGCCCTCCGGCGCGGTGTAGCCGACGGTGAACTTCTCTCCGGGGCCGTTACGCAGCTCCGCGCGTCCGGCGACGATGACTCCCCGTCCGGGCGGGAGCACCGCGCGCAGCCCGGCCCACCAAAGTCCGAACAGGAGCCAGGCGGCGGCGGCCCCCATCAGCCAGCCGCTCAGCTTCTCTCGGCGCTCCGCGCCGCCGAGCAGGGCGAGCCCGGCCAGGATCATGGCCGTCCAGGCCGCGATCCAATGCAGGCCCGCGAGCTCCCTTGAGGACAGCGCGGTGAACGCCGCGAAGGCCGGCTTGGGGACGCCGGGAGGCGTCAGCTCCTCTCCGGAGCGCGTCAGGACGAAGTCGAGGTTGTGGCGCACGTCGCCGTCGCGCGGATCCAGGTCGAACGCCCGCTGGTACGACGCGGAGGAGCGTCCGAGCTTGCCGGCCTTGAGCAGCGCGCCGCCGAGGTCGTAGTGCAGCGCCGCGTCGCCGGGGTCCGCGGCGGACAGCGCGGCGAAGGCGGCGGCGGCGCGTTCGAAATCGCCGGAGTCGTAGGCCGCCCGCGCGTCGTCGTACGGCGCGGCGGCGGCGGGCAGCGACAGCAAGGCGAGCAGGAGGGCGGCGATCATGAGCGGAGCTCCCTGTCGAAGGCGGCGGTGAGGTCGCGGAGCTCGTCGGCGAGGCGCTTGACCTCCGCCTTGTCGGCGCCTCCGGGCGCGTAGCGCAGCAGGTCGAGCTCGCCCCAGACCGACTTCAGGCGCGCGAGCTCGGCGGCGGAGGGAGGCGACTTCCGGTTCTGCAGGCGATGCGTCACGGACTTGAGCGTCAGGCTCGCCGCGGGCAGGTCGAACTTGTCGGCGAAATAGCCGGTCAGCGCCTCGCCGAGAAGGGCCACCGCCCGGGCGCGCGCCTCGGCGGGCTGGGCCTCGGCCTTCTTCAGGCGGC
>JAUYSH010000106.1 GCA_030696455.1 Elusimicrobiota bacterium | reverse complement strand
CGGCGCGAGCGGCGCGGCGAGCGCGGACGCGGGCGGCGCCACCGGCGCGGGCGCCGGAGCGCCCGCGACGAGGCGCAGGACGAGGACCGTTTTCGCGACCATAGCGTCAGGTTATCACCTTCCCGCGGCGGCCGTCAGCGCCGTCGGACCCATCGGCGGGGCGGCAAAAGGCCCACATGAAAATGTCGCCCCGCCGCCATGGGCGCGCCCGGGAGTCCATGATATCCTGAGGGCGATGACCGGCCACGCGATTCATCGGACCTCGCTGGAAGAGGAAGGGCGGCACATCCTCGAGGAGTGCCGCGTCACGGCGGTGGGCGTGCAGGCCCTGCTCGGCTTCCAGCTGCTCTCGATCCTCACCCCCGCCCTGTACGACCGGCTCGATCAGAGCCTGCGCCTGGTCCATCTCTCGGGGATAGTCCTGGTCCTCGTCTCCATGTTCCTGCTGCTCGCCCCGTCCGCCTATCACCGCCTGGCGGAATCCTCGCTCGTCTCCGCGGAGTTCGTCGATTCGGCCGCGAGCCTGATGGGCTGGGCCATGGCGGCGCTGCGCCTGGGGCTCGTCCTCGAGGCCTACACGGCGGCGCGCGCCTTGGGGCTCGCTCACGCGCCGAGCGCCTGGCTCGCCGGCGGCCTGTTCCTGGCCTCCTGGGCGCTGTGGTCGCTGTGGCCGCGGATCTCCGTCATGCGCCTCGCGCCGAACCCCAAGTCGGACTGATAGCTATTGACGCGCGGCCCGTTCTTTGGGACCATTGGACCCATGAACACTCTAGGCCTGATGGCCGCCGTCCTGCTCGCCGCGTCGTCCGCGTTCGCCGACGACTTTCCCCCCAAGATCGACGTCGCCGCGCCCGCCGCGGTCTGGGTCACCGTCGACCAGGCCGACCTCGCCAAGCCCGAGGCCGCCGGCTTCCCGCTCAAGGGTCCGGTGCTGTCCGAAGGCGGCATCGCGGTGTTCGAGGTCCGCCCCGACATGCTCCCGATCCTCTCCCAGTTCATGCACGACCGCTTCAAGCGCTGCGGCGGCTACCTCGCCCACGGCTCGATGGACGCGGCGAAGGCGTCCCTGCGCCCCGCCGCGGTCGGGCCGCGCGCCGCCTACACGCTCGACCAGCAGGCGGTCGTGGCCCCGCTCGTCGCCGGCGTCCGGGAATCTTCCATCCGCGCCGTGATCGAGGGGATGTCCGCGCATCACAGCCGCTACTATCAGTCGGAGACCGGCGCCGCGGCCTCGCGCTGGCTGCAGGGCGAATGGGGCTCGCTCGCCTCCCGGATCCCGGGCGCCTCCGCCGCGCTGTTCCCGCACTCGGCGTGGAAGCAGCCCTCCGTCATCCTGACCATCCCCGGCTCCGAGCTGCCCGAGGAGATCGTCGTGCTCGGCGGCCACCTCGACTCGATCAGCGGCTGGGGCAACTCCGGCGCGCGCTCCCCCGGCGCCGACGACAACGCCTCCGGCATCGCCGTGCTGACCGAGGCGGCGCGGATCATCGCGGAGTCCGGCGTGCGCCCCAAGCGCACGATCCAGTTCATGGGCTACGCCGCCGAAGAGGTCGGCCTGCGCGGCTCTCAGGACATCGCCGCCAAGTACGCGGCCGCCGGGAAGAAGGTGATCGGCGTGATCCAGTTCGACATGTCCAACTTCGCCGGCTCCGGCGAGGGCATCTGGATGCTCACCGACCACGTGGACGCCCCGCTCAGCGCGTTCACGGGCAAGCTCGTGACGGCCTACGCCGGCGTCAAAGCGGCGACGACCAAGTGCGGCTACGGCTGCTCGGACCACGCGTCGTGGACCAAGAAGGGCTTTCCCGCGGCGATGGCCTTCGAGTCGACCTTCAACGACAGCAACAAGGCGATCCACTCCGAGAGCGACACCTTGGCGACCATGGGCGGGGCCGCGACCCACTCGGTGCCCTTCGCCCGGCTCGCCGTCGCCTTCGCCCTCGAGCTCGCCAAGACCTCCTCGGGCGGCGGGCTGGCGAAGGTCGTGGCCGCGAAGCACTGACTCTCCAAGCCCGATCCCCTGGGCCGATCCGGACCCCTTGTTTGAGTGATGCCGGATCAGGCATCACCCAAAGAGGGGCTCCGAGGGATCATGCGGCCGGCTGAACGCGAAGTTCCTTTCAGGCGGGCTTGGCCAGGGGCTTCGGCCAGCCGCTGAAGACGAACAGCTCGCCGTCCTTGCCGTCGGCGGCGACCTTGACGCCGGCGCACGCGTCGTCGTAGCGGATCATCGCGAGGCCCAAGGAGCCGGGCGCGCTCGTCACGTGGCCGATCGCGCGCTCCCCGCGCAGGACGACGGAGCCGGGGGCGGCGGGCGGGCCCGCGAAGCGCAGGCCCATCAAGATCTTGTTGACGTGGCCGCGGTGCACGATGCGCGACACCGTCTCCTGGCCCATGTAGCAGCCCTTGTCCATGCTGATCCCCGCGTCCTGGCGCGCCTCGAGCGGAAGGGACTCGGCGCTCATGTCGGCGCCGAACCAGGGGAAGCCCGAGGCGACGCGCAGGGCGTCGAACTCGGCGTCGGTCAGGGGCTCGGCCTCGACGGGCGGGTCCACGCCGAGGAGCAGGCGGGCCGGCTCGTCCAAGCGGGTCCACGGCAGGCCGGTCTCATAGCCCTCGCCGACGACCAGCCAGGCCCGCTGCGAGCGCAGGGCCTTGAGCGAGGAGTCCGACAGCATGATCTTCTTCTCGAAGGCGGCGAGAAAGCCGATGGCGGCGCCCGGGCGCGTGACGGCGAGTATGCTCTCCGGGGTCTCCTCGTAGAGCTCGCAGTCGGCGACGAGCAGACCCTTCGGGGTGAGCACGCAGGCGGGCAGGCAGACGCCGGGAGCCAGCTTGCCCATGTCCGCGGTGACGAGGCCCTGCAGGAATTTCTTCGCGTCCGCGCCGTGGAAGCGGAAGAAGCCCCACAGCGAGACGTCGAGGGCGCGTAGTGCCATGCGCCCATTATAGCTATCCTATCCGTCATGAAACGCGAGATCGGCTTTCTGCTCGACATGGACGGGGTCGTCTGCCACAACATGCCCGCGCACGAGGAGGCCTGGACGAGCTTCTTCCGCGGCCGCGGCATCGAAATCGAGCTGAACGATTTCCGGACCAACACGATGGGCATGCCCACGCGCGAGGTCCTGCGCTACTACTTCAAGCGCGAGGTCCCGCAGGAGGAAGCCGACGCCGCCGCCCTCGTCAAGGAGACCTTGTACCGCAAGCTGTACCTGCCCCGGCGCTCGCCCGCGGCGGGGCTGATGCCCTTTCTCAAGGGCGCGCGCGCGGGCGGCTACCGCGTGGGCCTGGGCACCGGCTCCAAGGACGACAACGTGACCTTCATCCTCGACGGCCTGGAGCTGCGGCCCTGGTTCGACGCGGTCGTCGACGGCGGCATGGTGACGAAGGGCAAGCCCGACCCGGAGACCTTCCTGATATTGGCCGACGCGCTGAAGGTCGCGCCGAAGAATTGCGTCGTGTTCGAGGATTCTTTGCTCGGCGAGGAGGCCGCGCGCCGCGCGGGCATGGCGGTCGTCGCGATCACCACCTCGCACCGCGCCGACGAGTTCAAGCACGCGGCGCTCAAAGCCTCCGATTTCACGACGCTCAGCCCGGCGATAACCGCCGCGCTCGCCCGCCCCTGACTTATGATCCAAACCATGAACGCCGTCGTGCTGCGCCACCGCGAAAGCATAGAGCTGGTCGCCGTGGTGATGCGCATCGTCAGCTTCTCGCTCGTCAGCTGGCTGGGACCGAGAAGCCCGTTCTTCTTCGTCTGGGCGTTCAACACGGTCGACGCCGTGGCGCTGTCCTGGTGCGCGATCCTGCGCAAGGACCGGGCCTACACTTTGCTCAACATTTTCTGGATCGGAGTCGGGATCGTGGGCATGCTTCGGGCCCACGGCTTTTGATAGTATCGGAGCGATGAAACTCGTCACCTTCGAGGTTCCCACGCCGCTCGGGCCCGTCGAGCGCCTCGGCGCCGTGCGCGCGGGCCGGATCATCGACCTGAACCTCGCCGCGGCGCGCCTGTACCGGGCGCAGGGCAAGACCCGCCCCGAGGCGCGCGCGGATTTCTTCGTGCCGCCCTGCCTGCTCGGCCTGCTCGAAGGCGGCCATGAGTCGCTGACCGAGGCGAAGGCCGCCTTAAACACGCTCCGGGGCGCTCCCGCCGGGGTCGTCTGGAAGGAAGGCCAGGTCCGCCTGCTCGCCCCTCTCCCCCGCCCGCGCTCTTTGCGCGACTTCTTCGCCTTCGAGGACCACGCGAAGGCGGGCGCGAAGCGCCGCAACGAGCCGCTCTCGCCGGAGTGGTACGAGCAGCCCGTGTTCTACAAGGGCAACCCCCGCACCATCATCGGCCCCGGCGACGTCATCCCGTGGCCGTCGTTCACGCGGAAGCTCGATTTCGAGTTCGAGGTCGCGGCGGTGGTGGGAACGGCCGGGAAGGACATTCCCGTCGGCAAAGCCGCGAGGCATATCGCCGGATACATCGTCATGAACGACTGCTCCGCGCGGGATATACAGAAGAACGAGATGGTGTGCCGCATGGGGCCGGCGAAGGGCAAGGATTTCGCGACGGTCTTGGGACCATATTTCGTGACGGCCGATGAATGGAACGGACAGATTCCGGAACTAAAAATACGGATCAACGGCAACGAATGGAGCAGGTCACGGAAAGCACAGCCTTATTGGAGCTTCCCGACCATGCTCTCGCATGCTTCGCAGGGTGAAGAACTTCTGCCTGGCGACCTCCTCGGCTCCGGCACTTACTTTAAGGGATGCGGGCTGGATATGGGCCGATGGATCAAGCCTGGGGACCGCATCGAGCTGGACGCGGGACCGCTCGGGACCTTGAAGAACACCGTCGGAAAGCCTAATGGCGCGATCCATTTGAAGTATAAAAAATCCGGAGTGCTTGCATGAGCGTCATCCTAACGCGCGGGCGTGTACCGAAGACGCCGCACACCGAGTTCTACTCGGAGCCGGAGGTGCTGGCGCTCGAGGAGATCCACGGAGTCAGCGGCTTCAGCGGGGACTGGTCGCGCAAGTACCATTACCGGAAGTATCCGACCCAGCAGGTCAGCGAGCCCAAGCGCCTGCCGCTCGACCTGCGGCCTCAGAAGATGGCGCCGGCCCAGCCGCTGCAGCCCTGGCACATCCGCACCGGACGGCTGAAGGCGCACGGCGACCATATCAGCGGGCGCGTGCCGCTCGTCTACGGCACGACCACCGTCGTGTCCGCGGCGCGCTTCGAGAAGTCCTGCCCGCCCCAGAGGTTCTTCCGCAACGGCGACGGCCACGAGCTTTGGTTCATACAAGAAGGGTCGGGTCTCATCGCCTCGGAGTTCGGCGTGCTGCCCTTCCGCAAAGGCCACTACGTGAACATCCCCAAAGGCACGACCTACCGCGTCGAGCTCGCCAGCGAGGACTGCCGGCTGCTCATCGTCGAGTCGCGCCTGCCCATCCAGTTCGCCCCCCACTACCTGAACCCGTCCGGACAAGCCCACCTGACGGCCCCGATCGTCGAGACCGAGGTCGGCCTGCCCGAGTTCCGCCCCGCGCGCGACGAGGAAGGCGAGTTCCGCGTGTGGACCAAGCACGCCGGCGGCCTCGTGACCGAGCTGTTTCTCGGCCATCACCCGTTCGACCTGATCGGCTGGGAGGGCGCGCTGTACCCCCACACCTTCCACACCGACGACCAACATCCGCTGGCCCGGGAGATCCACACCGCCCCGCCGACGCGCCAGACCTTCCAGTCCGGCACCGCCCCGCATAACGGCTTCGCGGTCTGCACCTTCAAGGGGCAGATCGAGGGCTGGAACCCGCGCGACGTCCCGGCGCCCTACGCCCACTTCAACGTGGACAGCGACGAGGTGATGTTCTTCTCGAACACGAGCTACGGCGCGCGCAAAGGCCTCGTCGAGCCGGGCTCCTTCACCTTCCACCCCGGCTCCCTGCCGCACTCGCCCCACGGGATGGCCGCCAAGCGCTCCTTCGCCGAGCGCGGCAAGCTGTCCGACTATCTCGCGGTGATGCTCGACACCTTCTTCGAGCCGCTCGAGGTGGCCAAGCAGGCCCTGCCGCTCGCCGACAAGGACTACCCGACGAGCTGGAACCGGGACACGCAGGGCGTCTCGGCCGAGTAGCGATGCAACTCGATCCGGAGTCTCTGGCGGTCCGCGACCGGTACCTGCTCATGATCGCGACGATATTGCCGCGACCGATCGCGTGGGTGGCGACGGTCTCGCCGGGCGGAGTCCCGAATCTGGCTCCGTTTTCCTTCTTCACGGGGATCTGCGCGAACCCGATGACGGTGTGCTTCGCGCCGGTGAACGATAGAAATGGGAAGAAGAAAGACACGTTGATCAACATCGAAGCGACGGGGCAGTTCACCGTCAACATCGTCAACGAATCAAACGCGATAAAGATGAATCAGACCTCGGCGCCTTACGCCTACGGCGTGAACGAATTTGAGCAGTGCGGTGTGACGGCCATTAAGAGCACCGTCGTTAAACCGCCCTTGGTCAAAGAGAGCCCGGTGTCTTACGAATGCGAACTCCAACAGATCGTGCGGATCGGAGACGGGGCGTTGGCCGGGAACCTCGTCATCGGCCGCGTGGTCCGGTTTCACTGCGCCGATGACGTTTACAACAACGGCAAGATAAAGCATCAAGATCTCAACGCGATAGGCCGCATGGAAGGAGCGTGGTATTCCCGCACCAACGATTCCTTTGAACTCCCCCGCCCGGAGGCCCCTTGAAGAAACAACCCTTTCATAACTTCGTCGTCGACCATATGACCTTCCTGGTGGAGCCCGACATTTATAAAACCACTTACGCGCTTTTCCGCATAATCCTCGGCGTGGCCAAAGAGGATCTTATCTACGAAAAGCGCTCGAATTGGCCGGGGATCAAGCCCGCGTCGATGACCTTCGCCTCGCGCATCGGCGTGGACAAGGACGCGAAGGTGCCCAACCAGACGGTCGTCGCCGTCGTGCAGCCGACCGAGCCCGCGGGGCAGAGCTCGCACGTGCGGACCATGCTCCGGAACCGGGGCGGCGGATGCCATTGGCAGCATATCGCGCTGCGCACGCCGGACCTCGTCGGGTTCCATAAGTTCTGCCTCGAGCGCGGCGTCAACTTCATCACGCCGATCCTGAAGGACTCCCACGACGACCTGATCCAGGTGTTCAGCGGCGAGTGGATGGTCCCCGGCGGCAAGCCGACGGCCACGTTCTTCGAGTTCGTCCAGCGCGACCCGAGCCCGGAGCTGCTCAAGGAGCTCGAGACCTCCTCCAACCGCGAGGCCTGGTTCCGCGACAAGACCTTCCTCGGCCTGTACGCCGAGAAGGAGAACGAGTACCAGCGCGGCAAGGCGACGCCGTTCATCTGCGACGAGCTGTCGGAGAAGATCGCCGCCCGCCTGAAGGGTCTCGAGGTCTGGGAGATCGGCGACGACCTGCTCGACCAGGTCGAGGCCGACATGCTCGAGCACGCCGCGGCCGTTGCGAAGCGCTAGCCTCGCCGCCGCGCTGCTGCTCGCGGCCGCCGCGCCCGCGCGCGCCGGGCTCGATGTGTACGACGCCGGCCAGGATCCGCCCCCGGGGACCATCTGGTCGGAGGATGGCTACCATTACGCCTATCTCGAGTCCGACGCGGACGGCGACCGCTGGATCGTGGACGGCCGCGTCCGCGCGAAAGGGGCGGAGGGCGAGTTGACCGGTCCCGGCGCCCTCAACGCGAACGGCTCGATCCTCCTGCACTCGACCGGCGTCCTCGACAAGGCCGGCAAGCTGCTGGGCGTCGCCCCCGCTATAAATGGCAAGCGCGCCGGCGGCGCGCATGACGAGCTTCACGGCTTCATGCTCAGCCCGGGCGGGAGCAACGCCGCCTACGTCGCGCGCACGCCCAAGGGCTGGTCCGTCGTCTCCCAGCAGGGGTCGGGCCCGGCGTTCAAGGAGCCGCCGCTGCACCTCGCCGTCACCGAGGACCAGACCTTGTACTTCGTCGAGTTCGGCGGCGCGACCTGGCTGTACCGGAACCACAAGCCCGTCGAGAAGACGCCTTTCACCGGGGCGTCGACGAGCCGCGACCTGCGCCGCGCCGCCGGCGTCTACACCGGCTCCGACGGCCTGATCTACGTCGAGATCGACAAGACGACCTTCGGCCCGTACAACGCCGCGAGCGTCCCCGTGTTCAGCGCGAACGGCGCGCACAGCGCGTTCCTCGCCGCCGTCGACACCGAGAACGGCTACGACGCGCTCATCGTGAACGGCCTGCCCGTCGAGATGAGGCGCTGCGCGGACTGCTCCGTCTCGGTCGACGACCGCGGGCGCGCGTTCCAGGACGTCATCATGACCGGGGTCAGCGAGCGCGCGCAGATCCACATGGCGTTCAGCGGGGGCAAGTCGCTCCACCCCGGCGGGCAGCCGCCGAAGGTCGGCCTCGCGCCGGGAGGCCGGCACTTCGTCTATCCGATGCTGGCCCCGCAGGGCGTCGCCGTCGGCCTGAACGGGCGCATCGCGGAGACGGGCGCGCCGATGCCGCTCATCCCGGCCCCGACCGTTTTCGACGGCGAGGAGTACCACTACTGGTCGGTGTCGGGCGGCCGCCTGCTGCTCGTGTGCGGCAGCGCCGAAGGGCCGCGCGCGCCGAGGACCCGCTGCGCGGCCGCCGCTCGGCGGGCGGGCTGGCCGCCCGCCGAGCTCTAGCGACTCGCCAGCCCGCGGACGGACCAGGACAGGTTCACGAAGCCGAAGTCCGTGTGCGCGAACTCCGCCTTCTCGAGGCGCCCCGAGTTGCGCGCGGAGGAGCCGGGGCGGGGGTCCAGCTCGGCGACGGTGATCTGCCCCGAGCCGGGCTGCTCCGACTCGTATTCGATCGCCCGCGCGCGAAGGTCGAAGGAATCGAGGAGCCGGTCCGACTTCTGGCGGCGACGGTCGGTCACCTTGACGGCCGCGGCGGCGGCTTCCTCGACGAAGCCTTCGACGAGACGGAAGCGGAGCTCGAAATGCGTCCGCTTGGCCTCGAGCGACTTGGGGTAAAGCGAGATCACCAGCCACGTCGAGTTCTTGGGGCCCTTGTGCAGGCGGGCGGCGGAGCGGGCCCCGGAATGCTCGCCTTTCAGGCGGCCTTTGACCTTAACGACCTTCAGCGCGACGGCGTTGTCGGCGGAGCCGGGCACGCCCCCGACGCGCAGCGAGAGGGGCTCCCAGTCCACGGCGTCCTTGTGGATCACGGCGTGCATCGGGCGGGAGAGCTTGGGCTTGGGCTCGCCGCCTCCCACCTTGAAGCCCCGGCCGGTGGAGTCGTCCGGCGGGGCCGTCGAGGTCGACGCCGCCACCGCCGCAGTCGAGGCGGCCGCGTCCGCCGTCGAGGCCTCCGGCGCGGCGTTGGCGCCGTACATCGGCGACTGGGCCGCGGCCGAGGCCGCGAGATAAACGGCCAGGGCGACGATGCTCACGACAAAACGGCGATCGTCTCTTTGAGACGGTCGCGGCGGGCGAGCGCGGCGTCGTGCTGCTCCTTGGCCTCGGCGACCTTCTCCGCGGGGGCGTTGGCGGCGGCGGACATGTTCTTGAGCTTGGCGGCGCGCTTCTCGATGTCGCCCTCGGCCTTGGCCAGGTCCTTGGCCAGGCGCTCGCGCTCCTTGGCGAAGTCGATGACGCCGGCGAGCGCGATATGGAAGGTCGCGCCGTCGGCGACGGCGGTCGCGCTCTGCGCGGGACGGCCGCCGCTCATCGGCTCGAGGCTCTCCAGCTGGGCCAGCAGCAGAAGATAGGCGTGATGCCGGACTTCGCCGTCGACGACGGCCTTGATCTTGAGCCCGGGCGGGACGTTGAGCTGGGAGCGCAGGGAGCGGATCGCGTTCACCGCGCCCATCACCTTGCCCATCTCCTTCTCGATCGCGGGGTTCGACCAGTCGGCGCCGAGCTTCGGATAGCCGCTCTTCAGGATGAACTCGGCCGACTCGCCCGCGAACGGCTTGATCGCGGCGTAGAGCTCCTCGGTGACGAAGGGCATGATCGGGTGCAGCAGCTTCAGCGAGCCCGCGAGGACCTGGACGAGCACGGCGCGGACCGCGTCCTTGCCCGCGCCTTCGGGGCCCGTGAGGCGTCCCTTCGCGAGCTCGATGTACCAGGCGCAGAACTCGTCCCACAGGAACACGTACAGCTCCTGCGCGGCGGCGGCCGGGTCGTAGGCGTCCAGGCTCGCCTGCGCGCGGGAGATGACCTGCTGGTAGCGGGACAGGATCCACCTGTCGGACGCCTCGAGGTAATCCGCCGAGAGCGCGTAGACCGCGGGCGTCTCCGGCAAATTCATCAGCACGAAGCGCGTCGAGTTCCAAAGCTTGTTGACGAAGTTTCGGGCGCCGACGACGCTTTGCTCGTCGAAGGCGATGTCCTTGCCGGGGAAAGCCTGGGCCATCAGGGCGAAGCGCAGCGCGTCGGTGCCGTGCTTGTCCATCATGACCAGCGGGTCGATCACGTTGCCGAGCGACTTCGACATCTTCTTGCCGCTCTTGTCGCGCACGATGCCGTTCATGACCGCGACCGGGAACGCGGGCTTGCCCATGAAGGCATGCCCCATCATCTGCATGCGCGCGACCCAGAGGTACATGATCTCGTAGCCGGTGACGAGGGTCGAGGTCGGGTAGTAGTAGTCGAGATCCCGGGTCTTCTCCGGCCAGCCGAACACGGACAGCGGCCACAGGGCCGAGGAGAACCAGGTGTCGAGCACGTCCGTGTCCTGGGTCCAGCCCGCGCCGGGCGAGTCGAGGGAGACGACGGGCTTCTCCCCCTCCTTGTACCAGACGGGGATGCGGTGGCCCCACCAGATCTGGCGCGAGACGCACCAGTCCTTGATGTTGACGAGCCAGTCGCGGTAAGGCTTTTCCCAGTTCTTCGGATAGATCTTGAACTCGCCGGCGTCGAGCGCGCGCAAAGGCTCCTTGGCGAGCTCGGTCTGCTTGACGAACCACTGCAGCGACAGGAGCGGCTCGATGACGGAGCCGCAGCGCTCGCAGGCCTGCACGGCGCTGCGGTGATCCTCCTTCTTGACCAGATATCCCTTCGCTTCCAGATCGGCCGTGACCGCGTCGTGCGCCTTCTCGCGCGACAGTCCCGCGTAGGGGCCCGCCGCCTCGGTCAGCTTGCCGTCGGGCCCGATCGCTTTGATGGCAGGCAATTGATGCCGTTCGCCGAGCTCCCAGTCGTTTTGGTCGTGAGCGGGCGTAACCTTGAGTCCGCCGGTACCGAACTCGAAGTCGACATAGGAGTCCTCGATGATCGGTATCTCGCGATCGATCAGAGGAATCAAGACTTTTTTCCCGACCATGTGCTTCCAGCGATCATCCTTCGGATTGATCGCGACCGCGGTGTCGCCAAACATCGTGACCGGTCGCGTCGTGGCGACGACGATTCCGTCCCCGCCGTCGGCGTTCTTATAATGGATGTGGTAAAGAGCCCCCTTCCGTTCTTCCCTTTCGACTTCTATATCCGAGAGCGCCGTTCCGCACCGGACGCACCAGTTCACGAGCCGTTCCCCGCGATAGATCAGGCCCCGTTCCCAGAGCGTCTTGAAGGCGTGAAACACGGCCCTCGCGCGCGGCTCGTCCATCGTGAACGCTTCCCTCTCCCAATCGAGAGACGCCCCGAGACGATGCAGCTGTCCCAAAATCGTTTTTTTGCAATCGCGCGTCCACGCTTGCATGCGCTCGAGGAACGCCTCGCGCCCGAGGTCGAAGCGGCTCTTTCCCTCGGACTTGAGCTGCTTCTCCATCACGTTCTGCGTGGCGATGCCGCCGTGGTCGCAGCCCGGCACCCAGCACGACTCGCCGCCGAGCATGCGGTGATGCCGGATCAGCGCGTCCTGCAAAGTGTTGTTGAGGGCGTGGCCGATGTGCAGCGCGCCCGTCACGTTCGGCGGCGGGATGACGATGGTGTACGGCTTCTTGCCCGCGACCGGCTCGCTGTGCGAGAGCTTGGCCGCGTCCCAGGAGGCGAGGCGCGCCTCTTCGACCGGCTTCGGATCGTAGGCTTTCTCGAGCATGTCAGGCCTTCAGGATGTGGTTGATCTTGGCGAGAAGCACCTCGCCGTCGATCGGCTTGCCCAGGTACTCGACGGCGCCGGACTGCAGACCGCTGACGACGTCGATCGCCTCGTCGGAGCCGGAGAAGAGGATCACGGGCGTCTTCGCGATCTCCGGATCGGACTTGAGCGCGCGGATCAGCTCGCGCCCGTCGAAGCCGGGCATATACAGGTCCATGATGACGAGATCGGGCCTTTCCGCGCGCACGACGGCCAGCGCCCGCTCCGGCTCGCCCACCGCGATGACGTAGAAGCCCGCGTGGTCGAGCGCCAGGCGCACGGTCTCGCGGATCAGCACGTCGTCGTCGACGATGACGATCTTCCGGCGCGGCCCGGCGCGCTCGACCTTGGCCGTCACAGCAGGTCCGAGGCCAAGGCGGCCAGCACGGAGCGCTCGCTCTTGGTGAAGGTGACGTGGCCGAACAGCCCTTGGCCCTTGAAGCGCTCGACCAGGTTGGTGAGGCCGTTGGAGGTCGCGTCGAGGTAGTAGTTGTCCACCTGATGCGGGTCGCCGGTCAGCACGATCTTCGCGCCCTGGCCGGCGCGCGAGATGATCGTCTTGATCTCGTGCGGCGTCAGGTTCTGGGCGTCGTCGATGATGATCAGCAGGCCCGGCAAGGTGCGGCCGCGCAGGTAGGTGACGGCCTCGATCTCGAGGACGCCGTCCTCCATCAGCATCTGGATGTCCATGTCGGAGGTCTCGACGGATCCCTTCGGCTTCTCGAGGAGGTAGGACAGGTTGTCGTAGATCGCGCCCATCCAGTTGGTGAGCTTCTCCTCCTTCGTGCCGGGCAGGAAGCCCAGGTCGTGGCCCACGGCGATGACGGGACGGGCGACGAGGATGCGGCGGTAGAGTTTCTCCTCGAGGGTCTGCTGGAGCGCGGAGGCGAGCGCGATCATCGTCTTGCCCGAGCCGGCGAGGCCGACGAGGGTCACGAGCTGGATGTCGGGGTTGAGCAGCAGCTCGAGCGCGAAGCGCTGCTCGACGTTCAGCGGCTTGATGCCCCACGGGGCGGAGTCGGCCCGGATCAGCGGCACGAGCGACTTCGTCTTCTGGTCGTAGCGCGCGAGAGCGCTCTTCGAGGTGCCCTCGGCCTTGAGGATGATGAACTCGTTGGGGATCAGGTCCGGGATCGTCGCCGGCACGCGCTTGTCGCGGTAGAACGCGTCGATCTCCTCGCCGGTGACGGCGGCCTCGCGCCAGCCTTTGTACAGGTCGTCGATGTCGACCTTCTCCTTCTCGTAGTCCTGCGTTTCGAGGCCGAGCGACTCCGCCTTGATCCTCAGGTTGATGTCCTTGGAGATGAACACGATGTTCTCGCCCTGCTTCTTGAGGTAGAGCGCGCAGCTCAGGATCTCGTTGTCCTTGGTGTGCGCGGAGAACGCCTTCGGAAGCCCGTCGGAGACCTGGATCTCGACCTTGAGCTTGCCGCCGTGCTCGAGCGGGACCCAGTTCGACAGCTTGCCGCCGCGGCGGAGCTCGTCGAGCTTGCGCGAGACGAAGCGCGCCGAGCGGCCGCGCTCGTCGTTGTTGCGCTTGAAGGTGTCGAGCTCCTCGATGACGGTCAGCGGAAGGACGACGCGCGAGCCTTCGAAGGAGAACATGGACATCGGATCGTGAAGTATCACGTTGGTGTCGAGCACGAAGGTCTTCATACGGGGGCCTCCTCACGATCGAACGGCGGGACGAATTCCTGAAAAGCGTCGTTGGCGAGGAACACGCCCTCGGCCGAGAGGCGCCACAGCGGGCCCTCTTCGCTGACGAGGCCGCGTGACTTCAGCATGGCCCATTCGCCGGCGAACTCCTTGCGCAGCGCCTCCGACGGGACGAAGCCCTCGAGCAGGCGCAGGCCGAGGAAGGCCTCCTCGCCGATCGCCTCGAGGCCGCGCGGGGACTCGTCCTCGGCGAGTGGGCGGCGGCCCGCCTCGACGGCGTCGAGGTAGGCGTGTAGGCGGTGCTCGTTGGCCTGGCGGCGGCCGTCGTAGTAGGACGCCGCCGAGCAGCCGAGGCCGATGTACTCGCCGCGCTTCCAGTAATTGACGTTGTGGGCGGAGCGATGGCCCGGCCTGGCGTAGTTGGAGATCTCGTACTGCTCGAGGCCGGCCGCGGCGAGCGAACGCATCGAGAGGTCGAACATCTCGCGAGAGAGGTCCCCGTCCTCCTGGACGCCGCGCTTGGCGAACAAGGTGCGGTCCTCGATCTGCAGGCCGTACAGCGAGATGTGCTCCGGCGCCAGCGCGAGCACGAAGTCGAGCGTCGCGCGCAGGCTGTCGAGCGTCTGCCCCGGCAGGCCGAACATCAGGTCCACCGACAGGGCCGGGATGCCGGCGGCGCGCGCGGCGAGGAAAGCCGCGGCGAAGTCGGCGGCGGTGTGACGGCGGCCGATCGCCTTCAGCAGGCCGTCGTCGGCGGTCTGCAGGCCGATCGAGAGCCGGGTCACGCCCTCGCGGGCGAGCACGGCGAGCTTCTCCTCGTCGAGGCTCTCGGGGTTTCCCTCGAACGTGGACTCCGAGAAGCGCGCGCCGGGATAGGCGCGGCGCAGGCGGCCGTAGAGCTCGCCGATCTGCGTCGCCGTCAGCTCCGAGGGCGTGCCGCCGCCGATGTATAAGGTGTCGGGGGTCACGGCGGGATGGTAAGCCGCCTCAGCCTCGAGTGCCACGAGGTAGCGGTCTGCGAGCTTGTCCTGCCCAGAAAAAGCGGCGAAGTCGCAATAGAAGCACTTCACCGAGCAGAACGGGATGTGGGCGTATAAACCAGTCAATTCGCCAGCATTTTCTTATATTTTCGCCTCCCTCCGCAAGGCCGTCCGCCGTCGGGCGACGGCCGCGTCGATGAGCGCGCCGCCGAACTCCCGCCTGGCCTCGAGATCGTTGTGCGCTCGGCACAGCAGCCGGACGTTCGCCGCGTCATTCGAGCCGCCCCGAGCCCATGGCCGGACGTGATCGAATTCAAGCCCGGCCCGCGCGCCGCACACGCCGCCGCCGGGCCCCGGATAGACGCACCGACCGCCGTCCCTCTCCCATACCTCGTCCTTCACCGCTCGGGATGTCCCGCAGCTCCGGGCGCCGGCCGCCAGCCGCCGCGCGCGCTCGCGCCGCCGCCGCCGCCGGTCCGGATCGATCTTATCGAGCAGAACCTTGAGCGCCCCCGCGAAAACCTCTTCCGCCTTCCCCGCCGGCCATTTATGGCGCGACAACTCCTTGGCCCGCTCGAAGTCGCGCAGAAACGCCTCATCGGCGGTGAAGGAGAATTGTACCCGCTGCACCGGCGCGGGGGAGGGCGGGAGCGACGGGGGCGACGGGGGCGGCATCATCTCCGGCAGGCCGGCCGGCACCTCCGGCGTCGGCGGTACCGTCGGAGACACCGCGATCGTCGGTCTCGTCGGAGGCTCCGCCATCGGCCCAGCAGGCGGAATGGGCGCCGAAAATAATTCTGCCGGCGTCGCGTCGGGCAAAGATGGCGCCACCGTCAACATCCGGATTCGTTCCTTTGGCGCGGCTGCGATGGGATTCAGCGAAGCGACCAGCGCCTCGACTTCGCGAGTGCTTAATCCTTTCGAAGCGCGGATCAGTTTTCGATAGTTGTTCCATTTCAAATGCGGCTCGAGCAAAGCCACGGTCGTCAAGGATAACGTCCCGCGCCTGATGAGCCCATAAAGCACCTCGAATCGTTTTGCGGCGCGTGCCGCGCGGATCCTCCGAAGAGATTCCCCTTGGGCATAGCGCAGTTCTCGTACGCAGTAATCGAACAGAGAGGGAAATCCTTTCCTATCGGAGAGGCGGCGATTTTCGAATTCGGTCAGATGCTTCAGAATGGAAACGAGGATGCTTCGTTCATTTCCAGTCAAAGACTTGATCGAACGGATCAGTTCATCATCCGACAGCGTCGATAGGTTGTTCATCATCTCATACGATCGAACCCCCTGTTTTGTTCCCTACCGTCCCTATAATTACTCCTCGTTTTTTCAAAAGTGGAATCTGCTTATTATTATTAAGGATTTTTTCTCAAAACGAGGGCCCAGAGCCGCCAAGGCCGAAGGGCCCCTGGCAAAAATACCTCTCTCGCCCTATGCTCTAAGTCATGCACTCGGCATTGCTGCTGTTGACCCTCGCCCTTCCCGCCCATGCGGGCGTGGCCGTGTCCGCCGAAGCCGGGTCGAACGCGAACGTGCCGAAGATCTCGCTGCAGACGTCGCTGAGCCCGATGAGCGGGCCGGCGCTCGGCGCCACGATGACGCCGGGGCTCAACGCCGCGCTCGCCGCGCCGTCCGGCCTCACGCCGCAGGCATTGCCGGCGCCGCTGCCGGTCTCGGCGGTCTCGGCCGTCGCGTCGCCCGCCGCTCTCGTTCCGGTCGCGATCGCGCCGGCGACGGCGCGCGCGGAGAACGCCACCGCCGCGCGCCCCGTTCTTTCCGCCGCCGCGACGCCGGACGCGCCCGAAGGGTCCCCCGGGGCCGCCGCGTCGCCCGTGGAGCAAAATCAGCCCTCCTTCAAGACCAAGATCCTGGGCATGCTCAAGAGCATGGCCAACCCTTTCGGCGGCAAGAAGGCCGAGGAGGCTCCCCCGGCGAGCGAGGCCGAACGCCTCGACCGCGAGTTCGCGAAGATCGACCTCTGGGGGCAGGTGGCCCCCGGCGTGCGCGCGGAGATCGAAGCGGCGCGCGCCTCGAAGCTGAGCAAGGCCGCCTTCAAGGACCACGTGACGAAGGAAGCCGACGCCGCCGTCGAGCGCATCAAGAAGGCCCGCGGCGTCGCCAACATCGGCTTCCATTTCAATCTTCACGGCGGGCGGCGCGAGGACTACGTCGGGACCGGCATCCGCGCGACGATGGGCGACATCGCCGCGCGCTACGACATGAACGCGGACCGCAACCAGAAGGTCTACTTCTTCCAGAGCGCGCAGCACGGCGGCTACGTCCCGCTCGACGCGAGCAACGGCGAGATCCTGTTCTTCCCCACGCGCATGGGTTACGCGCTCAACCTCTTCGACCTCGACGCGCCCGCGCTCGCCGCCGCGCGCGCCGACGGGCGCATCAAGAACTTCGGCGCGATCTCGATGGACTTTCACGGCATGCGCGGCGTGCCCTACTCCGCCTACCTCGCACCCCCCGTCGAGGTGTTCATCGGCACCGCCAAGAAGATCGGGCTCAAGAAGCTGACCCGCGACGAGGAGACGCTCGCCACGATCCGCTTCCTCGAGGCGGCCGCCCTCGCGGGCGGCGCCTATATCCCGCGTTAGCGCAATTGCTAGACTAGCGTCCTTGGCCACCCCCCACAAAGCCGGATTCGTCGCGCTCGCCGGACGCCCCAACGTCGGCAAATCGACGCTCATGAACGCGCTGCTGAAGTTCAAGCTTTCGATCGTGTCGCATAAGCCGCAGACGACGCGCCACAAGATCTTGGGCATACTCGAGGGCGAGGATTTTCAGGCCTGCTTCCTCGACACGCCGGGCCTCATCGACGAGCCCTCCGACGGCCTGCAGAAGAGCCTGCGCGTCGAGTCGACCCGCGCGATCCGCGACGACGCCGACCTCGTCGTGTACATGGTGGACGCCGTGGAGGCCAACCCCGAGAAGGTCGGCAACACCTTCGTGCGCCCCGGCACGCCGGTCCTCCTCGTGATCAACAAGTGCGACCGCGACGTCGCCGAGACGAAGCTCGCGGCGATCGAGAAGTCGTACTCCGTCGCGCTCAATCCTGAAAAGGTCTTCCGCATCTCCGCGCTCAAGGGCCAAGGGGTCGAGGAGCTGAAGGCCGAGATCCTCTCGCGCCTGCCCGAGAGCGAGCCTTTCTACGACAAGGGACAGCTCTCCGACCGCTGGGAACGCTTTTTCGCAACCGAAATAGTTCGAGAACAGGTCTTCGACCTCTATCACGACGAGATCCCCCACGCCGTCGCCGTCGTCGTCGAGACCTTCCGCGAGAACCAGGGCCGGCCCGACGACGTGTTCGCGACCCTCTATGTGGAGCGCGACGGCCAGAAGGGCATCATCATCGGCAAGGGCGGCAAGGACCTGCACCGCCTGACCGAGCGCTCGCAGGCGATGCTCGAGGCCTTCCTCGGCCGCGAGGTCAACCTCGAGCTGTGGATCAAGGTGCGCAAGGACTGGCGCAAGGACCCGCGCTCCCTCAAGGAGTTCGGCTACACCACCTGATGAGGAAGAGCCCCGGCCTGCTGTACCTCTCGCGCGAGGACGTGGCCGCCGTAGGCCCGTCGATGGCCGACATCATCGCCGCCCTCGAGCGCATGTTCAAGGAGAAGGGACGCGGGCGGGTGGAGATGCCGCCCAAGCCGGGCATTCATCCGCGCCCGGACGCCTTCATCCACGCGATGCCCGCCTACATCCCGAGCATGGGCGCAGCCGGCCTCAAGTGGGTCTCGGGCTATCCGCAGAACCAGAAGAAGGGCCTCCCTTATATCCACGGCCTCATCGTCCTCAACGACCCGGCCACCGGCGCCCCGACGTGCGTGATGGACGGGACCTGGATCACGGCCCAGCGCACGGGGGCCGCGACGGCGGTCGCGGCGAAATTCCTCGCCCGCCCGGACAGCGAGAGCGCGGGAATCGTCGCGTGCGGCGTGCAGGGGCGAAGCAACCTGGAGGCGCTGGCCGCGGTGTTCCGCCTGCGCCGCGTGAAGGCCTACGACGTCCGCCCCGAGACGGCCAAGCGCTTCGCCCGCGAGATGGGGCTTCGGCTCGGCCTCGAGATCGAGGCCGTGGCCCGGCCCGAGGACGCGGTGCGCGGCCTCGACCTCGTCGTCACCAGCGGCCCGATCCTGAAAAAGCCCCGTCCGGTGATCGAGGCGGGCTGGCTCGCGCCGGGCGCGTTCGCCAGCCCCGTGGACTTCGACTCGTACTGGACGCCCGCCGCCCTGCGCCAGATCGACCGCCTGGCCACCGACGATCATGCCCAGTTCGGCTACTACAAGGACGCCGGCTACTTCCTCAAGACCCCTCGGCCCTACGCCGACCTGGGCGAGCTCGCCTGCGGCCCGAAGAAGGGGCGCACCTCTTATGAACAGCGCACGATGAGCATCAACCTCGGCCTCGCCCTCGAGGACATGGCGGCGGCCGTCCTCGTCCACCGCCGGGCCCTTCAGCGGGGCGCCGGCATCCGTCTTCCCCTTTAAAACACGAAGTAAGGACGTGTGCTGCGCCCGTTCCTTTGCTAGTATTCCCGCTCGATGACCACCAAAACCAACTCCAAGCCCCGCCCCGCCGGCAAGACCGCCGACGAGATGGGCAAGCAGCAGCGCGAGATCTCCGTATCGGAATTCTTCACTAAGAACCGGCACCTGCTCGGCTTCGACAACCCGCGCAAAGCCCTGCTCACCTGCGTCAAGGAAGCGGTCGACAACGCGCTCGACGCCTCCGAGGAGGCCGGCATCCTCCCCGAGATCGTCGTCAAGCTCGAGGCCGTCGGCGAGGGCGGCAATCCCGCGCCCGCCGTCTCCCAGGCGACGCGCTTCCGGGTCACCATCATCGACTACGGCCCGGGCATCGTGCGCGAAGTGATCCCCCGTATCTTCGCGAAACTCTTATATGGCTCCAAGTTCCACCGCCTGCGCATGAGCCGGGGCCAGCAGGGCATCGGCATCTCCGCCGCCGGGATGTACGGCCAGCTCACCACGGGCAAGCCGGTCAAGATCATCTCCCGCACCGGCGAGAAGCAGCCCGCGCACTACTTCGAGGTGCAGATCGACACGAAGAAGAACGAGCCGATCATCCTGGAGAAAAAGCAGATCGAATGGGAAGCCCATCGCGGGACCCAGGTGACGATCGAGCTCGAGGGCAAGTACCAGAAGGGCCGGGCATCCGTGGACGAGTACATGGAGCTCTCCGCCATTTCTAATCCACACGCACAGTTCACCTACCATGCCCCCGACGGCGAGATCAAGGTGTACCCGCGCACCATCCAGCACAACCCCGAGCCGCCCAAGGAGATCAAGCCGCATCCGTACGGCATCGAGCTCGGCATGCTGCTCAAGATGCTCCAGGACACCAAGAGCCACTGGCTCGCCGGCTTCCTGTCCGCCGACTTCTCCCGCGTCTCCACGGAGACCGCGACCGATATCTGCAAGGCGGCGGGGATATCCCCGAAGAAGCGCCCGCGCGACGTCGTCGGCCACGAGGCCGAGAAACTGTTCAAGACCATCCAGGCCACCAAGCTGATGGCGCCGCCCACCAACTGCCTTTCCCCCATCGGCGAGAAGGCCATCCTCGCGGGCCTGTTCAAGCAGATCAAGGGCGATTTCTACACCGCCGTGACTCGCCCGCCGGCGGTTTACCGCGGCAACCCCTTCGTCATCGAGGCGGGGCTGGCGTGGGGGCGCGGGCCCGAGCAGGCGGCGCTCGACGCCGCCAACGCGCAGAAGGCGCCGCTCGCCGAGGGCGAGTCTCACGGCAACGACGACAACGAGCTGGCGCGCGTGATGCGCTTCGCCAACCGCGTCCCCCTTCTCTACCAGCAGTCGGCGTGCTCGACCTTCAAGGCCGTGCTCGACACCACCTGGAAGAACTACGGCATACCGCAGTCCCGCGGAGCGCCCCCGGCCGGCCCCATGGTGGTGTTCGTGCACATGGCCTCGGTCTGGGTCCCCTTCACGAGCGAGTCGAAGGAGGCCATCGCCGACTACGACGAGATCCGCAAGGAGATCACGCTCGCGCTGCGCGAGGCCGGACGGCGCCTGGGCGTGTTCATCAAGCGCCGCGCGCGCGCCCACGCCGAGAGCAAGCGCCGCGACATCTTCGAGCTGTACATCGAGGAGGTCGTGGGAGCCTGCAAGCGCCTCAAGGGCGGCAACATCGCCGAGAGCAAGCTGCGTTCCCAGCTCACCGAGATCGCCAAGAAGGTCACCGGCGGCATGAAGACCGACGCGCTGCTCGACAAGAACGCGGGCCCGCACGGCCTGCCCCACTCGATCATCGTCACCCCGGAAGGCATCGAGGGCGAGGTGCCCGTCGAGGGGCCCGTCACCGTGACCGAGGCCGCCCCCGCGCCCGCCGCCGAGGCTCCCGCCGCCAAGGCAGGCAAGGCCAAGAAGGCGTCGAAAAAGCCGACGGCCAAAGCGAAGGCGAAGCCGGCGAAGAAATCCAAGCCCGCCAAAAAGAAGAAAAAATAGATCATGGCCAAGAGACATCCGGCGGTAGAAAAGAAGCTGGTCGGCCTGGCCGATCTCGTCATCGACGCGGCGGCCCGCAAGAAGGATCCCGCGATCGCGATCCCGGTGCGCTCCCTCTCGAACGTCACCTTCAACGTCAAGAAGGGCTTCATCGAGATGGGCAAGAACAAGCAGATGCGCACGTTCTTCAACGTCGGCATGGCCAAGAAGTTCATGCAGACCATGCTCGTGGCCGACGCGCTCAACGAGCTGCAGAAGGCGGACCTGACGACGAGCCTGCGCGAAATCTATTACAGAACGAAGCACACGATGGGCGACTCCCACGAGAACACCTTCGACGACCAGGCGGAGTCCGACCCGGTCATCGAGGACCTCGAGGTCGGTCTCTCGGCGCTGCGCGAGGAGTTCCACGTGCGCGCCGAGAACGCGGGCACCATCATCGGCCCGGTCGTCTTCGAGGACGACGGCGACAAGGTGGACTGCGCCAAGCTCGGCAAGGGCGGATATTCCGTGCCGTCGATCGTCGAGGAAGAGTACCTCAAGATCAAGAAGTGCACCGCCGACTTCGTCCTGCTCATCGAGAAGGGAACGCAGTGGAACCGCCTCGCCGAGGACAAGTTCTGGCGGAAATACAACTGCATCCTCTTGACGGGCAACGGGCAGCCGCCGCGAGGAGTCAGGCGGCTCGCTCGACGGCTCCACGAGGAGAAAAAACTCCCGGTCTATGTCCTCGTCGACAACGACCCTTGGGGGTACTACATTTACTCCGTCGTCAAGCAAGGATCCATCAATCTTGCGTTCGAGAGCCAGCGCATGGCGATCCCCGACGCCAAGTTCATCGGACTCTCCTCCGCCGACCCGGAGTCCTACGACCTGCCGCGCAACGTCGGCATCAAGCTCAACGACAAGGACATCAGCCGCGCCAAGGAGTTGATGAACTACGCGTGGTTCCAGAAGAAGGAGTGGCAGGTCGAGATCAAGCGAATGCTCACCAGCGGCCTCAAGTACGAGCTCGACGCGCTCGCCAACAAGGACTTCCAGTACCTGACCAAGACCTACCTGCCCAAGAAGCTCAAGGACCGGGACTGGCTGGACTGAGCGAACTTCAGGCCCCGGAGATACGGCGACGCCTTTCCTGACGCCGCGAAGCGCAGGATGCGCGCGCGCACCGCGATGACCTCGTCGACGCCGCGCACGCCCGACACGATCTCATCGGCCAGATTGAGCGCGAGCATGTTCAGCTCCTCGCTCTCGGCTCGCGACGACAGCTCGCCCCGCGCTCCGTTCCAGGAAAGCCCCGGGTCGAAGCGGGCCAGGTCCTCGCGAAAGCGCCGCGGCACGTCGTAGCGCACCGTGTTCTCGAGAAAATCCACGTCCCGCCGGTAAGCGCGGCGAGTCAGGGCGCGGCTGTGGACGGTCGTCTTGAGCCACGGCCCGTTGCCGCGCCAGACCAAGGCGTCCTCGGAGACCGCATCGGGCCTGCCGTAGCGCTCGATCGTCATGAGCGCCGTCCGGTGGGCCAGGGCGGGCCAGCCCGCGATCGCCTCCTGCGCGGTAAGCTCCGTGAGCCTGCGGGACCAGCCCTCCTCCGGGCTGACGGGAACGGCGAGCGCCAGCAGCAGCGCCGCGACGACGGAGACGACGGTGGTTCTCGCCATGACCCCTCCGTGCCCACGGCGATAGTTTAATCCGCCCGCCGGGCCGCGGCCATGGAGGGGCGATGAATTAAATATGGCGTCCTTCCGCCGACGACGGTCACGGCGGCATCCAAATAGCTTTTCGTTTCCTCCGTGGGAGACCGCAGACCGCCGCCTTATAATGAGCGTGTCGAGGAGGTCACGATGACCGGCCCATTCAAGCCGCTGCTCGTCTCGCTCCTGCTGCTCCCTGCCTGCGGCGCCCACAGGGCGCCGGAAGGGCTTCCCCCGCCCGCCCAGGAGGAGATCACCTGGGAGTCGTTCTTCCGGGAGCCGTGGCCGGACCCCCTCCATCAGAATTACGAGGACATGTTCGGCAAGCCCTTCCCCAACCCCACCCGCCAGCACTTCTCCACGAACCAGCCGATGGCGGACGTGGCGAAGTACGAGCTCGGGCTCGAGGGCGCCGCCGTCCCCGGCGCGCGCGTCAAGAGCGAGTCCGGCGCCGGCTGGACCGCGCTGGCGCTCGAGCTTCCGGACTCCACCGGCAAGGAGGTCTCCGTGACCGCCGATGAGAAGGCCGTGCGCTTGAGGATCGCGCGGTCGCAGCCGCCGAGCCGTTACCGCTTCTTCCGCACCGACGACATGGTGCTCCCCCTCCCGGCGGGCGCCGACCCGGCCACCGCGCGCATGGAGCGCGACGGCGACCGGGTCCGGATCACCTTCATCGCCAAAAAACCCTAGAAGTGGAAGTTGAGCGCGCCCGTGGCCATCCAGCCGCGGTCGCGGATATCCCGTCCCAGGGGGTGGGCCGCGTCGCGCGAGCGATAGGCGGACAGCCAGATGTAGCGGTAGGAGCCGTCGACCGACCAGTAACGATTGAGCCAGGCCTGCAGGCCGGCGCCCGCGTGGGGCCCGAACCGGTGGTCGGTGCGGTCGCCGAACGGGGCTTCATCGCTGATGTGGGTGTAGTACCAGCCCATGCCTCCGAGGAGGTACGGAGAGACCACCTTCCCCGGGAGCAGGTACGCCAGCAGGGAGAATTGGACCGGGATGACGTCCACCACCGTCGGGCCGATGCGGTCCTGACGCACGTCCGCGGAGGCCTCCACCGCGAGAGCCGAGCCGAGGCCGAGGCGCACCTGCGCGCCGCCGCTCCACTTGCCGCCGATATCCTGAGGCTTATAGTACGCACCGCGGCCGCCGATCGACAAGCCACCGCGCGAGCCGACGACGCCGTCGTCCGCGGCCAGAGCGCGCGGCGCGGCCGCCGCGGCGAGGACGAGAAGGGCACCGAGCAACAATGAATTCTTCATGACGAACCTCCGTCGAGTTTTGGGTCGCGGAGAGTCTAGCGCGGGAGGAAGCACGCGCCCCATAGAGCGCGCGTGACTTTATTGCGCCGGATCAGGGAACGACGATCACGGCGGGCTTGGCGCCGCCGTTGGCGCGCTCCCGGGACAGCACCTTGTTCTCGTCGGCCGTCGGGAGGTGGTCGACGTAGGTGTACTCGCTCAGCACCGCCTCGTAGCGGTCGACGAGGTCGGCCGCCTCGCGGGGCTTGAGGCCCCCGGTCTTGATCTGCGCGTCCGCGGCCTCCTTGATCATGCGCACGAGCTCGAAGTCGGAGTATTGGATCCCGGTGAGGACGTCGCGGACCGTCTGGCCCTGGATCGTCTCCTCGATGTAGTAGCCCTTCTCCTCGGCGGAGTCCTGGAACACGTGGACCTCGTTGACGCGCCCGAAGAGGTTGTGGATGTCGCCCATCGTGGCCTGGTAGGCGCCCATGAGGAAGAAGCCCAGGTAGTAGGGCTTGCCGTCGAGCGTGTGGACCGGCAAGGTGCCGCCGGCGCTGCGGTGGCAGGCGAAGTTGGTGATCTTTCCGTCGGAGTCGCAGGTGATGTCGACGAGGCTCGCGCGGCGCGTGGGCTCCTCGTTGAGCCGGTGCAAGGGCATGATCGGGAACAGCTGGCCGATCGCCCAGGAGTCGGGCAGGGACTGGAACAGCGAGAAGTTGCAGAGGTACTGGTCGTTGAGCGCCTTCTGCATCTCGAGCAGGTCCTCGGAGACGAACTTCGCCTTCGGGAGCAGCTTGCCGATCTCGATGCAGAGCTTCCAGTACAGGTGCTCGACCTTGGCCTTGTCCTCGAGGCCGAGATAGCCGAGCTTGAAGAGGGTGAACGACTCCTCGAGATGCTGCTGACCGTCGTGAAAGCTCTCGGCGATGGTCTTGGGGTTGAGCGACTTGATCGCGTCGCGCAGCTCGCGCACGACCTGATGCTCATCGGGCGTCTCCCGGAACTCGATGGGGGTCGCCCCGGTCTCGATGGAGCCGAAGACGTTGACCACCAACAGCGCGTGGTGAGCGACCATGGACCGGCCGGACTCGGTGATCAGGTTGGGCTCGGGGACCTTCTCCTGCTTGCAGACCTCCTGAACCGAGTACACGACGTCGGCGACGTACTCGCGCAAGTTGTAGTTCATCGAGCTGTCGACGGCGGTGTGCGTGCCGTCGTAGTCGACGCCGAGGCCGCCGCCGCAGTCGAGATACTCGACGCCGAGGCCCATCTTGCGCAGCTTCGCGTAGTAGCGCGCGCCTTCCTTGACCGCGTCCTTGATCACGCGGATGTCGCAGATCTGCGAGCCGATGTGGAAGTGCACGAGCTTGAGGCAGTCGGACAGGCCCTCGGCTTTCAGGGTCTCGACCGCCGCCAAGATCTCGGGCGTCGTCAAGCCGAACTTGGCAAAATGGCCGGAGGACGAGCGCCATTTCCCCACGCCCGTGGTCTGGAGCTTCACGCGGAGGCCGATCAGCGGCCGCACGCCCGCGTCCTTGGCGGCGTCGAGCAGCAGGCGCAGCTCGGAGAGCTTCTCGACGACGACGATGACCTTCTTGCCGAGCTTGAGGCCGATCATCGCCAGACGCATCATCGACTCGTCCTTGTAGCCGTTGACGATGGTGAGGGAGTCGCCGGAGTTCATGGCGAGGACGGCGAGCAGCTCGCCCTTCGATCCCGCCTCCAGGCCGTACTGCCAGGCGCGGCCGGCGTCGCTGATCTCCTCGACGACCTCGCGGAACTGGTTGACCTTGATCGGGTACACGCCGAAGAACCGCGCGCCGTAGCCGTGCTCCTTGATCGCCTCGGCGAAGGCCTCGTTGATGACGGCCACGCGGCGGCGCAGGATGTCCTGGAAGCGGATGAGCACGGGCATCTTGATCCCGCGCGAGGCGACGTCGTCGACGACGTCGAGGATGTCGATGGCCCCCTCGGGCTCCTTCTTGGGCTGAAGCGTGACGTTGCCCTTGGCGTTGATGCCGAAATAGTTCAGGCCCCAGCCTTCGAGGTTGTAAAGGGATTCGGCGGCGTCGATGTTCCAGGTCTTCGGCGGGGGCATCTTCAGATTATATCAATACGGCGCCAACTTGGTGCCAGGCCTACCGGTATTTGCGTAACTCACGAACCAGTCGAAGCGAAGTTACGCAAATACCGGTAGGCCTGGCACCAGCTTTAGTTTGGGGAGAAGTGGCCGGGGTAGTGCTCGCCGACGCAGGGCACCTTGAGGCAGGGCTTGATCAGGGCGCGGAAGCCCCAGTCGTCCTTCTCCTTGTAGGCTTCGTGGTAGGCGTCGAGCGCCTCGGCGCGGCGGCCCAGCGCGTCGAGCAGCTGGCCCGCGCGCACGCGGCTCCAGACCATCCACTTCGTGCGCACGCCGCGCGCCTCGGCGCCGGCGACGAACTCGGCGAGCGCCCCGTCCTTGTCGCCGGAGGCCCACAGCAAGGTGCCCAGCAACGCGTGGCTCCCGGCCAGGTTCATCGCCGGGTACCGGCCGGACTTCACGCGGGCCTGGTACTCGCGCGCCTCTCGGAGAGCCTCGGCCAGCTCCTTGGACTCGTACAGCGCGGAGATGTAAGCGGTGTCGAGCATCGCGCTGCCGGGATATTGCGCGTGGACCTCGCGCATCAGGCGCAGGCCCTCATAGGGGTTGTAGGCGCCGAACGGGTCCTCGAGATAGATCTCGACGAGGATCATCTGGGCGGTGACCTTGGCGTAGCGGCCCTTCTCGGCCGCGTGCTTGATCTGCCGGAGGCCCCGCTCGCGGTCGCCGCCGAGGACGATCTTCGCCAGCCAGCCCGCGAACTTGGGGATGGTCGCGACGTAATAGTCGAACATGCCCAGGCCGAGGACCGCGTCGTAGAGCTCCGGCTCGAGCTTCACGGCGCGGCGCACGAACTTCATCGACGCGCGGCCGTGGCCGAAGGCCTGGAGCCACCGGCGCTGCACGATCGCCAGGCGGCCGAACATCCCGTGCGACGCGCCCAGGATGAACAGGGCGTCGGGGTCGTTCGGGTGAGCCTTCAGATATCTCTCCGCCATCTCGATGCTCTCGAGCGCCTTGGCCTCGAAGGACTTCAGCAGGGCCGGGTCGCCCTGCTTCTCGCCGTAGATGAAGGTGATGAGGTCGATCGCCGCGCGGCCGAAGTAGGCGTGCGGGTAGGTCGGGTCGAGGGCGATCGCCTGGGCCATGTCCGCCTCGGCCTGCGCGAAGCGCATCATGTAGATGTCGTCCACGCCCGCCATCAGGAGCTTGTCCATCTCCGGGGTGACCGAGGTTTTGCGGGCGGCGGCGGGCGCGGCCAGGAACAGCAGAATGAGCAATTGTCGCACGGGCGGCGGATATTCTATCATTGGCTCAGCTCTTTATGAAGGCCATCCTGGCCCGCGACGGCCACGCCGCACTGACCGAAATCCCGGTCCCTCCGATCGGGGAGGGAGAATTCCTACTGGCCGTCGAGGTCTGCGGCCTGTGCGGCACCGACGTGATGAAGCTCGACACGAAGGCCAAGGGCGCCATCCTCGGCCACGAGCTGTGCGGAGTCGTCGAGAAAGCCGGCCCGGGCTCCCCCTACCTTCCCGGCGAGCGCGTCGTCGTCTCCCACCACGTGCCGTGCCTGGCCTGCCAGTACTGCCGCAAGGGCCAGGAAAGCATGTGCCGCCAGTTCAAGTCCACCAACGTCGATCCCGGCGGCTTCGCCGAGTTCGTGCGCATACCGGCCCTGCACGCAAAACACGCTTCGTTCAAGGTGCCCGAGGGCCTGGGCGCGATCTCGGCGTCGCAGACCGAGCCGTTGGCATGCGTGCTGAGAAACGTAAAGAGGATCGGAGCCCAGAAAGGCGACGTCATCGGGGTCATCGGGCTGGGGGCCATCGGACAGATGACGGGACAGCTGCTCAAGATCTTCGGGGCGACCGCCGTCGGGCTCGACCTCGACGCCGACCGCGTGAAGAAGTTCTCGCGGTGGGGAACGGCAACGATGCTTGCCGACGAGTTCGCCCAGCACGGCCGCGACCAGAGCGAAGGGCGGGGCTTCGATGCGATCATTTTCTCCGCCGGCACCCCAGCCCTCGTCGCGCGCTGCGTCGCCTGGCTGCGCGACGGCGGCATCCTGAACGTCTTCGCGTCGTTCCATCCCGATCCATACATGAAATTAGACCTCAATCAGGTCTACCACCGGGAGTTGTCCGTTCTGTCTTCCTATTCCCCGTCGCTTTCCGATCTGAAGGAGTCGTTCGATCTCATCGCCTCCAAAAGATTCAATCCGTTGCTGTTGGCGCCCATGTCCTTCCCCTTCTCCTCGTTCAACGACGCGATCAAGGCCGTCAAATCGCGGCAGACCCTCAAGTCGATCCTGGTGCCGAGATGAAAGCCGTCATCTACCACGGCCCCCGCGACATCCGAGTCGAGGAAGTACCGATGCCGACGCCTGATATCGGAGAAGTCGTCGTCAAGCTGGGCGCGGCCCTGACCTGCGGCACCGACTTCAAGGCCTACCGCCAGGGCCACCGCGTCCTGCTCGGAGACTATCCCTCCCGCTTCGGCCACGAGCTGGCCGGCACGGTGACGGCGGTGGGCAAGGGGGTCAAGACCGCCAAGGAGGGCGACCGCGTCGTGGTCGCCAACTCCGCTCCGATGGACGACTGCTTCTGGTGCGTCAACGGCCAGAACCACCTGTGCCGCAGCCTCAAGCTGCACAACGGCGCCTATGCGGAATTCGACCTCGTCCCGGCGCACATCGTCGGCCAGAACATGCATCCGCTCAAGGCCGCCACACCCTTCGAGATCGGCGCCCTGGCCGAGCCTTTCTCCTGCGCGATCCACGCGGCCGAGGTCCACGGCGTGCGCCCGGGCGAGACGGCCCTCGTCATCGGCGCCGGCCCCATGTGCCTGTTCCTCGTCCACGCCTTGCGCGCGCGCGGCGCGGCGGTCGGCGTGGTGGGGCGCTCGCCGGGCCCGC
This sequence comes from Elusimicrobiota bacterium, assembly GCA_030696455.1. Lineage (GTDB taxonomy): Bacteria > Elusimicrobiota > Elusimicrobia > UBA1565 > UBA9628 > GWA2-66-18. Next base: position 20,164 of record JAUYSH010000106.1, on the reverse strand, counting down.
TCGCGGCCGCGGCCGCCGCGGGCGCCGAGGCCGTCTTCAGCGTCCTCGACGGCCCGGTCGAGGGCAGGGTCCTGGCCTGGGCGGAGGGGCGGGGCCCCGATCACGTCTTCGAGGCGGTCGGCACGCCCGACACCTATCTCCAGGCCGTAGCCCTCGTGCGAGACGGCGGCAAGGTCTGCCTGTTCGGCGGCTGCGCGCACGGCGCGACGGTCCCGCTCGACGTCCATCGCCTGCACTACAAGCAGATCACGCTTCACGGGGTGTTTCACCACACCCCGAAGCACTTCAAGGAAGCGGTGCGCCTCCTTTCCGAGGGCAAGGTCAAGACCGAGCTCATCATCAGCGGAGCGGTGCGCCTCGACGACCTCCCCGCCTTCTTCGCCGCGAACGCGGACCGCTCCATCCCGAAATCGGTGGTGACCGCGTGAGCGCCTCCGTCGACCGGAAGTTCCTGGAGCGGGCCTTCGCGCTCGCGCGCCGCGTCCAGCCGCGCGCGACGAGCCCCAACCCGCGCGTCGGCTGCGTGCTCGTCAAGGGAGGACGCGTCGTCGCCGAGGGCGCGCACCTCGGCTTCGGCAAGGCGCACGCCGAGCCGAACGCGCTGTCGCGCGCCAAGGGACGCGCCGCCGGGGCGACCGCCTACGTCACGATGGAGCCCTGCGCCCATTTCCCGGGAAAGAAGACCCCCTCCTGCGCCGAGACCTTGGCCGCCGCCGGGGTCGCGCGCGTGGTCTGCGGCTCCCTCGACCCGAACCCCGAGGTCGCCGGCCGCGGCCTCGCCGTCCTGCGCCGCGCCGGGGCCCGGACCGTACGCCTCCCCGAGTTCCAGGCCGAGGCCGAGGAGCTCAACCGCGGCTTCTACTCGCGCATGCGCCGCGGGCGCCCCTGGGTCATCCTGAAGACCGCGCTGTCCCTGGACGGCAAGGCCGCCGCCGCGAGCGGCGAGTCGCGCTGGGTCACCGGCAAGCCCGCCCGGACCGCGGTCCACCGTATGCGCGCCGAGCTCGACGCGATCCTCGTCGGCGCCGGCACCGTGCTGGCCGACGACCCCGCGTTGACCGCCCACGGGGCCGGGTCCGATCCGCTGCGGGTCGTGCTGTCCGGCCGCCGAAGGCTTCCCCGCGGGTCGCGCGTCTTCGACGGCTCCGCGCCCACCTTGACCTACCGCGACAAGTGCGGGCACGTCGACCTCGGCCTCGTGCTCCACGACCTGGCCGCGCGCGGCGTCGGGACCTTGCTCGTCGAGGGCGGCCCGACGGTCCACGCGGCTTTCCTGCGCGCGGGCCTCGTCGACGAGGCTCGGATCTTCCTCGCGCCCAAGCTGCTCTCGGGCGCGGACGACCCGAACACCGCCCCCCGGCTCAAGACGCCCAACGTCTCGCGTCTGGGCGGCGATTGGCTCATCGAGGGGACGCTTTAATGTTCACCGGCATCATCAATCATCGCGGGAAGATCGAAAAGCGGACGGCGACCGGCCTGACGATCAGCGCCAAGATCGCGAAGCCCCGGCTGGGGGCCTCCATCGCGGTCAACGGCGTGTGCCTCACCGTGGTGAAGACAAGCAACGGCAAACACACCTTCGATGTCGGACCGGACACCTGGAAACGAACGAACCTGGGTTCGCTCAGGACCGGCCAAGCCGTCAACATAGAACCGGCATTGCGTCATGGCGACGAGCTCGGCGGCCATTTCGTGACGGGGCACGTCGACGCGGCCGCGGAGATCATTTCGCTCGAGCCTTGGGGCGAGGGCTTCTGGCGCCTGCGCGCCGAACTGCCCAAGGTCCTGCGCGGCCTGGTCGCGGTCAAAGGTTCGATCGCGATCGACGGGATCAGCCTCACCGTCACGGCGGTCGGCAAGGATTTTTTCGAGGTCATGCTCGTCCCGCACACCCTCCAGAACACGAATCTCGGACGGCGGGCGGCGCGCGACAAGGTGAACCTGGAGGCCGACCCGCTGGCTCGCTACGCGATGGCGGCGGCTCAAGCGCTCAGGAGCAGCAAATGAAGACGGCCAAGGGCTTCAACCGCATCGAGGACGCGATCTCCGACATCCGCAAGGGACGCATGGTCGTGGTCGTCGACGATCCCAACCGCGAGAACGAGGGCGACATCGTCATCGCCGCGGAGAAATGCGGCGTCGCCGCCGTAAACTTCATGGCGGTGCACGCGCGCGGCCTGATCTGCGTGCCCCTGCCCGCCGCGCGGCTCGACACGCTCAAGCTCCAGCCGATGATCGACCCCTCCGCCTCGCTCTCCTCCGCGCCGGGCAAGGACACCGCCTTCACGATCTCCGTCGACGCCAAGCGCGGCACGAGCACCGGCATCTCCGCGCGCGACCGCGCCGTCACCATCAAAGCGCTCATCGACCCGAAGACACGCCCCGAGGACCTCGGGCGCCCCGGGCACATCTTCCCGCTTCGGGCCAAGCAGGGCGGCGTGCTCGTGCGCGCGGGGCACACCGAGGCGGCCGTCGACCTCGCCCGGCTCGCGGGTCTTAGGCCTGCAGGCGTCATCTGCGAGATCCTCAACGCCGACGGCTCCATGTCCCGCACCCAGCAGCTGATGAAGTTCGCGCGCCGCCACAAGCTCAAGATCATCACGATCGCCGACCTCATCGACCACCGCCGCCGCAAGGAGCGCCTCGTCGAGCGCCGGGCGAGCGCGAAGCTGCCCACGAAGTACGGCGACTTCGCGATCCGGGTCTACGAGGAGGCCCTGACCGGCAAGGTCCACCTCGCGATGGTCAAGGGCGAGGTCCGCGGCGCCAAGAAGGTGCTCGTGCGCGTGCACTCCTCCTGCGTGACGGGCGACGCGCTGTTCTCGGCGAAGTGCGACTGCGGCCTCCAGCTCGACGCGGCGTTAAAGCAGATTGCGACCGCCGGACGCGGCGTGCTCGTGTACCTCAACCAGGAGGGCCGCGGCATCGGCCTCATCAACAAGATCAAGGCCTACGCCCTGCAGGACAAGGGCCTCGACACCGTCCAGGCCAATCTCGCCCTCGGCCTCAAGCCCGACCTGCGCGAGTACGGCATCGGCGCGCAGATTCTGGCCGACCAAGGACTGACCTCGATCCGGATTCTGACTAATAATCCGCGCAAGATCGTCGGCATCGAGGGCTACGGCCTGACCGTCGTCGAGCGCGTGCACCTGCAGATGCCGTCCACGAAGCACACCGCGAAGTACCTGAGCACGAAGCGCGAGAAGATGGGCCACCTGTTGACGGTTCCCGAGGAGATCAGATGAAGCGAGTCGCCATCGTCAAATCGCGTTTCAACGAAGAGGTCACCTCGAGGCTGCTCGCCGGCTGCCTCAGGACCTTCAAGTCCGAGGGCTGGACCGACGCCCAGCTCAAGGTCGTCGAGGTCCCCGGCGGCTGGGAGATCCCCTGGGCCGCCCAGGAGCTCGCCAAGACCAACCTCTATTCGGCCGTCGTGGCACTCGGCTGCGTGATGAAAGGCCGGACGCCCCAGAACGACCATCTCGCGCGCTCGCTGGTGCAGAGCCTGCACCGCATCTCGCTCGACACCCGCGTCCCGGTCATCCTCGGAGTCATCACGCCGAACAACGAGCGCCAGGCGATGGCGCGTACGAAAGGCAATATGGACCGCGGCCACGAGGCGGCGCTCGCCGCCCTCGAGATGATCGCGCTCAAGGAGGAGCTCCGTGGGTCGTAGGCGCCTCGCCCGCGAGATCGCCCTCCAGGCCCTGTATGTCGCCGACGTGGCGCATACCCCCGCGCTCGAGGCCTTCGCCATCGTCACCCGGCGCGAGGGCGACGAAGCCGACGAGGAGACCCTCGCCTTCGCCCGCGAGCTGGCGCTCGGCGCGATCGAGCGCGTCGAAGAGCTCGACCTGACCATCCAGGGCCTCGCCGCGAACTGGTCCATGGTCCGCATGGCCGCCGTCGACCGCAACGTCCTGCGCCTGGCGGCCTACGAGCTCGACGCGCGCCCGGACACGCCCGTCGGAGTCATCATCGACGAGGCCATCGAGATCGTGCGCAAGTACTCCACCGAGGAGGCCACCCGCTTCATCAACGGCATCCTCGACTCCCTGCGCAAGCTGCGCGACGCGAAGCCCAAGAAGAAGAATGTCCGCAAGAAAGACCCCGAAAGCTGAGATCGCGGCGCTGCGCGCCGAGATTCGCGAGCACGACCGCCGGTACTACGAGCTGCAGGCGCCGACGATCGCCGACGCCGAGTACGACGCGCTGCAGGCGCGCCTGAAGGCGCTCGAGGACGTCCATCCCGCGCTGCGCTCCCCGGACTCCCCGACGCAGAAGGTCGGCGGCGCCGTCGCCTCGACCTTCGCGCCCGTCCGCCACGCCCGGCCGATGCTGTCGCTCGACAACACCTATAACGAAGCCGAGATCCGGGCCTGGGGGGACCGCGTGCTCAAGAATCTGCCGCCGGGGGAAGCGCCGGTCTACATCCTCGAGCAGAAGCTCGACGGCCTGTCCTGCGCCCTGACCTACGAGACGGGCCGCTTCGTCCGGGCCGCGACGCGCGGAGACGGGGAGACCGGCGAGGATGTGACCGAAAACGTCCGGTTCGTGCACAACGTCCCCATGAAGCTCTCCGGATGCTCCCTTCCGGAGACGCTCGAGATCCGCGGCGAGATCGTCCTCTTCTTCGAGGACTTCAAGAAGATCAACGAAGAGGAGGTCCTCGCCGGGCGCCCCCCCTTCGTCAATCCGCGCAACTGCGCCGCCGGCTCCCTGCGCCAGAAGGACGCGCAGGTGACCAAGCGCCGGCACCTCAGGTTCTTCGTCCATTCCTACGGCGATTGGCGTCCCGAGCACGATCTGCCGAGCCACTCCGCCTTCCTCGAGCGCTGCAAGGAGATGGGCTTCAGCGTGGAGCCGTTCGCGAAGGCGTCCTCGATCGACGAGGTCGTCGCGCATTACGAGCGCTTTCGCGACGAGGGCGTCTCGAAGCTGCCCTACGCCGTCGACGGCCTGGTCGTGAAGGTGGACTCCTTCGCCCAGCAGCGGCGCCTGGGCTTCACGGCCAAGTCCCCCCGCTGGGCCGTCGCGTTCAAGTACCCGGCCCAGCAGGCGACCTCGATCGTGCGCGACGTCGAGTTCTCCGTCGGCCGCACGGGCACGATCACCCCCGTCGCCAAGCTCGAGCCCGTCTTCTGCGGCGGCGTCACGATCAGCAACGTGACCTTGCACAACTTCGAGGAGATCGGGCGGCTGGGCCTGCGCGTGGGCGACCGCGTGCTCATCGAGCGCGCCGGCGAGGTCATCCCGAAGGTGGTCAAGGTCGTCGAGCGCGCGCGCGGCGGCAAGGACATCGCGCCGCCCAGGAAGTGCCCCGTCTGCGCCGGGCCCGTCGTCAAGGAGGAGGCTCTCGTCGCGGTGTTCTGCGACAACCCCTCCTGCCCCGCCCAGGTCCGGCGCACCTTGGAGCACTTCGCCTCCCGGCCCGCGATGGACATCGTCGGCCTGGGCGACGCCGCGGTCGATCAGCTCGTGGCCAAGAAGCTGGTCGCCGACGCGGCCGACCTCTATTCCCTGAAGAAGGACGACCTTCTGGGCCTCGAGCTGTTCAAGGACAAGAAGGCGGACAACCTCCTTGGCCAGCTCTCGGCGAGCAAGGCCAAGACTTTGGACCGGGTCCTCTTCGCCCTGGGCATACGCCACGTCGGAGAGAAAACCGCCGCAACGATCGCCGAACGCATGGACCTCGGCGCCCTGCTGCGCGCCTCGGAGGCGGATCTCATGTCTGTCCCCGACGTCGGCCCCGTCGTGGCGAAGTCCCTCCACGCCTTCTTCGCCTCCGAGGCCGGCAGGGACCTGCTCGCCCGGCTGCGCAAGGCCGGCCTCGCGATGGCCAAACCGGAGCGGCTCGTCGCCGCAGGCGCCCCGTTCGCGGGCATGACCTTCGTGTTCACGGGCTCCTTGACGAAGTTCACGCGCGACGAGGCCGAGGAAAAGGTCAAATCTCTGGGCGGCAAGGCCTCGGGCTCGGTGTCGGCGAAGACGACCTACGTCGTCTACGGCGAGGACGCCGGCTCGAAGCTCAAAAAGGCCGCGGCTCTCGGAGTGAAGACCATGACGGAATCGGAATTCGAAAGGATGCTGCCGTGAGCGCCAGGAAGGAACGCTTAGCCCGGACCGCTTTGCTTCATGTCGCCGACCGCACCGGCGTCGTCGAGTTCGCGCACGCCCTGCTCGGCCTCGGCTTCGAACTCGTCGCGACCGGCCCCACGGCCACCGCCCTTCGCCACGCCGGCGCCCCGCACAAGACCGTCTCCGAGTTCGTGGGCGAGCGCCTGCCCGCCGACGCGCTGGGCCTGCTGCACCCGAAGCTGATCGCGGCGATCACCGACGAGAAGCCGGGCGTGGACCTCGTCGCCGTCAACCTGTACCCGCTGTCGGCGGCGACCTCGGACCCGGCGCTGAGCCAGAACGAGGTCCTCTCCTACGTCGACCCCGTCGGGCCCGCCCTGCTGCGCGCGGCCGCGCGCAACTTCAAACTCGTGATCCCGCTGTGCGACCCCGACGACTACCAGCAGGCCGTCGACACCCTCAAGTCCTACGACCGCATGCTCCCCGACCGCCGCCAGACCTTGGCCGCGAAAGCCTTCCATTACTGCGCCTACTACGACTCGACCGTCGCGCAGTACCTCGGCGGCCAGTGGGAGGAGTTCCCCGACGAGGTCGTCATCGCCCTCAAGAAATCCGCCGACCTGCGCTACGGCGAGAACCCGCACCAGAGCGGCGCGTTCTACACCTTGTCCGGCGCGCGCCCCTGGGGCCTCAACGCCGCCAAGCTCCACCTCGGCCGCCCCCTGGTCTACGGCCATTACCTCGACCTCGAGACCGCTTGGGAACTCGTCAGCGCGTTCCACGAGCCCGCCTGCGCCATCGTCAAGCACGGCGTGCCCGCCGGCTTCGCCTGCGGCGAGGACCTGGCCAAGGCCGCGCGCCGCGCCTACGCGGGCGACCCGAGAGGCTGCTTCCGCGGCACCGCCGCGGTCAACGGCGAGGTGAGCGCCGCCGCCGCCGAGTTCTTCGCCGAGGAGTTCGTCTCCTGCATCGCCGCGCCGGAGTTCTCGCCCAAGGCGCTCCAGCTCCTCAAGACGAAGAAGGACATCCGCCTCGTCACCTTGCCCTCCAAGCTGATCTCCGCCCATGAGCTCGACCTGCGCGCCGTCGCGGGCGGCATGCTCGTCCAGGAGCGCGACCAGCGCCCGTTCGTCGGGGAGCTCAAGACCATCTCGCGCCGCCAGCCCACCGACCGCGAGATGCGCGGCCTCGTCGTGGCCTGGCACACCGCGATGCACGCGCGCACCCACGCCGCCGTCATCGCGCGCGGGACCGCCGTCATCGGGATCGGCTCGGGGCAGACCTCGCGCCTCGATGCCGTGCGCCTGGCCGTCGTGAAGTCCCAGGAGCGCCACCCGATCCTCGCCGCCGGCGAGCCGGTCGTGCTGGCCTCCGACGGGGCGCTCACCGCCGAGCACGTGCTCGCCGCCGCCGACGGCGGCGCCAGCGCGGTCATCCATCCCGGCGGCGCCGCCGAGGATCGCGACGCCTCCGAGGCCGCCGACGCCCGCGGCCTGGCCCTCGTCTCCACCGGCGTGCGCCACTTCAAGCACTGACCGCCTATTGACGGGCGGGCGGACGGGGGCTACACTCGCGTCATGCAGAGAGAGACCACCAACGTCCGGCTGCGGATCACGAGCGCGACCTTGACGGCCGCCGACATCGAGGCCAAGCTCGGGCTCAAGCCGGACGAGTCGTGGAAGATCGGCGACCGCACCGGCACCTTCGGGGCGATCCTCAAGGACCACGGCTTCGCCCTCGACGCGGTCTCCCCATACTCGCTCAAGCTGGCCGACCACATGCGCGCGATGATCAAGCGCATCGCCCCCGTCGCCGCGAAGATCGGGGAGATCTCGGCCCAGGCGAAGGTGGAGATGGTCTGCACGATGTTCTGCAAGTCCCCTCCGCCGCTGCTCTTCGAGCGCGACGACCTGCGCTGGCTCGCCGCCATCGGGGCGAGCCTCGACATCGAGGTGGCCCAGCTCATCGAGCGCGCGCAGCCCGCGGCGGAGAAGAAGCCCGGAGATAAGGAAGGCCCCGCGTCGGTGTTCTGAGCGCTACTTCGGGATCTTGACGCCCTTCAGGTCGGGCGACGCCGGGTAGGACAGCCCCATCCGGTCCAGGGTCTTACGCAGCAGCCGGGTGAAGGCCAGGTCGCGGCGGGGCTTGTCGTCGGCCGGGATCACGTTCCACGGCGCGTGCCAGGTGCTCGTGCGCGCCAGGATGGCGCCGAAGGCCTTCTGCAGATCGTCCCAGCGCTTGCGCGTCTCCAGGTCCGACGCCGAGAACTTCCAGTTCTTCTCCGGCCGGTCGATGCGGGCCTGCAGGCGCTCGCGCTGCACATCCTTCGACACGTGCAGGAAGATCTTCACGACCTTCACGCCGGAGCGGGCCAGCTCGAGCTCGAAGGCGTTGATGCGGGCGTAGCGCTCCTCGACGGTCTTCGCGTCGTGGGTGCCCCACACCGAGGGCACGATGATATCCTCGTAGTGAGAGCGGTTGAAGACCCCGATGACGCCCGGCTTGGGCACCTCCTTCCGGATGCGCTCGAGGAAGTCCTGGGCGGCCTCAGCTTCGCTGGGTTTTTTAAATGCGGCGACGCGCACGAAAGCGGGGTTGAGGCCGGTCATGCCGTGCTTGATCACGCCGTCCTTGCCGGCGGTGTCCATGCCCTGCACGACGACCAGCACGGCCTGCGTCTTGGCCGCGGCCAGGACGTCCTCCAGCGCGTTCAGGTCGCGAACCTCCTTCTTGAGCTTATGGCCGGCCTTCTTGGCGGACAGGCCGTCCTTGTCGTTGGTCGGGACGATCGACAGGTCCACGGCCTCCCCGGGGGCGGCGGCGGCGCCGTCGAAGCGGGCGTTGAGGGCGGCGGCCTCGGCGGCGAGCGCCTTGCGCTCCCCGGGCTTCGCGGCGGACAGCGCCTCGCCGATCTTCTCGAGCGAGGCGGCGGCCTTTTCCGCCTTCCTGCCCCCCGCCTCGCGCAGGGACTTCACGAGGGCGGGCAGCTCGGTCTTGGGAGAGGCGAGGGCGGCGATCACGGCGGAGCGGGCGGCGAAGGCGGCCGGCGTCGCGGCCACGGCGGGCGCGGGAGCGACCTGGGCCTGGAACGCGGCGGTGAGGCCGAGCACCGGGGAGGCGGCAGGCCCCGACAAGGCCGCGGTCAGCGGAGCGAGCTGGAGATTGATGGCGTTGACGACGGGGCCGCGCGCGACCGGCACGATCGCGCGCACCTGCGCATGAGACAACGAACTCGCGAGCAGCAGCAGCCCCGCGAGCGGCAGCGTGAGGCCTCCGCGCAGCGGGCTAATCCAGGACATAGGCCCATGGAAGAGACTTCATCACGGCAGGGTCCTGCTCGCCGACGATCCCCCAAAGACCGTATTTCTCGAAAGTGAGCCGCGTGGGCAATAGAAACGCGTATTCGCCCCCGTCGCCCATGCCCTTGTCGTCCACGCAGGTCCGATCGAAGAGCTCCTGGGAAACGCCCATGATCCGGAGAAGACGCGCCTCCTCGGACATCTCTCGATCCATCTCGGCCAGGTTGCGCCGGATATCCTCTTCGCTCATGTTGTAGCGCTCTTTCCACCCTGCGATCACCTTGTCGCGGAAAGCCCCGGTGAAACAGGCCGCGACGTTGCCGTGATAGCCGACCACCCCGCCTCGAATCTCGCGCCGGCGGCCGGCGACGAAAAAGTAGTTCGCGCAGGACGAAAGGCATTTTTCAACGACCGTGACCTTGATGTCGCCGGCCGCGATGGCATGCCCGATGCGGATAGCCTCTGACGTAACCCCGCCTTCCGAGTTCACGACGATCTCCCGGATCGCCGGGCCGAAAACGAGCGCGAAGCCGTCGTAATCGCCGAGCCGGATCACGCCCTCGAACAGCAGCGTATTCGGTCCGGTCTTGCTCCAAACCCCGGCCGCAGCGGGGCCGGCGAAGCACAGCGCCAACACGAGCGCGCCGAGCGGGAAGGTTGTCTTTCTCATGATCCAAAGTGTAACCGCGGCACGGCCTCGTCGAATGGGTCCAAGGGCCCAGGGCGGGAAAGGAAGAAGCCCTATACCTCCCTTCCTTCAGGCGAAGGGAACGGCCAGGTCCCAGCACTCGTTGGCGTGCTTGAGGAGGTCGGTCTCGGTCTGGGCGCGGCGCACGAAGTCCTGCACTTCCTTCGACTTCCAGGCGGCGCCGACCTTGGGCCAAGCGGAGGCGAGACTTTCCGTTTTAAGATCGGCCACCGCGAACGGAAGGGCGTTCAGGAGCTTGGCGCGGCCGTTGGGCACCACGAGCACCATCGATTGCGGGCTCTCGGCGCGGGTCACCATCTCCTGCTGGATGCCCCACGGGTAGATCGCGAGCTTGGGCCCTTTCAGGGCGGCGGCCGCGATCTTAAGATTCATGACCGCTTCCTTCCAATCCTCGTCGCTGCAGGCCAAGGAGTCCCACGCGTAAGCGGCGCGGCCGAGGCGCATCATGGGACCGGTGACGAAGGTCCGAACGCCGCGAGCGGCGGCCTGTTCATAAACGGCGACCGCGTCCTGGACGTTTATCTTTGTCGGGATGAATACGAGTTCAGGTTCAAGCCCGCGCTCAACAAGCCGGTCGATCGCCGCCCAAGCGGGGGCGTAACCAGAGCCCGGCCGGAGCCTTTCGTGGATTTCCCCGGTGGCGCCGTCGATCGAGATCTGGACACACGCTATTTTTAAATCCTTCAGCTTGTCGCAGGCCGCGTCGTCAAGATCGAGACCGTTCGTCTCGATCTTGATTTCGACGCCCCCTTTCGTGAGCATCTCGAAGATCTCGATGGCCCAAGGCGAACCCATGGGCTCCCCCCCGCCGAAGGCGACGTAGGCGACGCCGTTCTCGACGATTTGGCGGGTTAAAGACAGCGCTTGCTCGCGCGTCATCTCGTCGGGCCAGGCCTTGTCCGGCCCCGACTCCTCGCAGCAATGCAGGCACATCCCCGTGCAGCGGTTGCTCAGCTGCCAGGCAAGAAAGAGAGGGGCGCCGTAGTCGCCCACGGACGCCCCTCTCCGGTCCATCAGGTGAAGCGGATGTAGGGCTGGGCCATCACGCGCTCGGAAACTTCCTCAAGAGAGGGCGTCTCCCAAGCGAGCTTCGGCTCGGCCTTGGCATCCGTCACGGTTTTCTGGTCGTTCATGTTACTCCTGTTTGCCGGTCAGACCACGACCGGCATATCTTCAGATTCATACAGCGCGACCCACTGGTTCGCCCGGGAGGACGCCGCCGGGTCCTCGGCCAGGTCCTTCAAGGCGGCCCGCACGCGCGGCTGGGCCCAGGCTTTTTTATACAGCTCCCACGCTTCGAGGAAAGTCTGCGATTTGAGGTCGGCGCATGTAAAGGGCAGGGGTGCCGCCACCTTCACGCGCCCGTCGGGAAGTACCAATAATGTGCCCGAAGGCTGAAAAGCCCGGTGCGCCATTTCCTCCTCCAGCGAGAAGGGCTTGTAGCACAGCTCCATTTTGCCCGCGTACTCGCGCTCCTTGCGCTCCAGGACCTGGAGGAAGGACGCGTACTCGGCCTTGGAGGGCTCGAGCCTGTCCCACAGCTTGGCCGCGGTACCCAGGCGCATGAGCTGGCCGGTGTTGAACCGGAACGCGCCGAGCTTGGCGGCGAGGTCGATCACCGCCTCGGCCTCGAAAATATTCAAGCGCGTCGGGGCGAAGGTGATCTCGAGAGGCAAGCCCGCGGCCACGACGGCGTGACAAGCCGCTATCGCTTTGTCCAGGATTCCGTTGATCCGTTGGCGCCCATAGACCGCTTGTGATGCGCCGTCGATCGAGATCTGGACGGACCGTATGCCGAGTCCTTTCACCGCATCGACGTTGAAATCGTTGCCGTTCGTCTCGATCTTGAGCAGCACCCCGCCGTCGGATAAAGTCCTGCAAACGTCGGCGAAGTGAGCCGCCAGCGTCGGCTCCCCGCCGACGATCATCGCGTACGGCACGCCGGCTTGGACGATCTGCGAAGCCAAGTTGAGCGACTGCGCCCGCGTCAACTCGCCCGGCAGGGCCTTGCCCGGGGCGGAGTCGGTGCAGCAGTGGAGGCACGCCAGGTCGCAGTCCCGCGTGAGCTGCCAGGTGACCATGGTCGGCGCCGAAAACGCCTCGATCCTCATCGTCCCACCGCCGCGAAGACGGCGAAAAGCGCCGTCGTCAGCGCGTAGCACTGCACGATGGAGCGGATGGCGGGCATGAAGAGTCGTGGAGTATCCCACGTGGCGGCGCCCGCGCGCAGGCTCATGACCCACAAGGGCGCTCCGGCCAAGGCCGCGAGGATGGTCAGCTTGGGGAAGATGCCGAGGAAGATTCCGAGCGGGATGACGAGCAGGCCGGCCGCGGAAAGCCCCAGATAGAGCACCCTTCCGTTCTTTCGTCCCAGACGAACCACCAGATTTTTCTTTCCGACGAGGCGATCTTGATGGAAATCGGGGATATTATTGACGGTCGCCAACGCCGTGATCAGCAGTCCGGGCACCAACGACGCGAGCAAAGCTCCCCAAGAGAACTGGTGCGTATGAAGGTGCAAAGACCCGAGCACCATCCACGGCCCGTAAGACAATCCGATGACGGTCTCCCCCAAGCCCCGGTACACCCAGCGGATGGGCGGGCCCACGTACCAGACGGCGGCCGCGCCGCCGAGCAACGTGTAAAGCACGATCGGCCAGCCTCCTTCCCACGCGAGGTAGAAGCCGATGGCCGCGGCGACGGCGAAGGCGCCCACGCCGAGGGAGAACATCCATTCGGGGATGTACTCCTCGGCGTCGGGATTGAACACCCGGTCGGTGCCCATCTTCGCGTCGAAGTACTCGTTGAAGCTCTCCACGCCCACGACCGACAGGAATATCCCGAACAGACCCAGCAGGAAGATGCCCGGCTTGAAAACCCCTTCCACGCCGTAGGCCCACGCCCCGCCCAGGAAGTACGGCAGCAGCCCCGCGTACAGAAAAAATCTGTACCGCACGACCGAGGCGACCTTCATGACGAAGGTCTGCTCGGCCGGCGCGTGCGGGGCGGCGAAGACGTCGGTCATTTCCCGCCGACCTCCTCCCACTGGTGCAGGCGGGAGACGATGTTGGGGTCCTCGGCGAGGCGGTCGATGAAGGTGGACACGCGCGGGCTCTTCCAGGCGTTCTGGAACTGGGCCCAGACCTCGCCGAGCGTGTCGGTCTTCAGGTCGCCGCAGGTGAACGGGAGCGCGTTGATCAGCTTGACCTTGCCGTTGGGCAGGATGATGAACAGCGCGGCGGGGTTCTCGAGGCGGTAGCGCAGCTCCTCGAGCAGGCCCATCTCGTGGTAGTACACGCGCATCTTGCCCATGTACTCGTCGCACTTGGCCTTGAGCGTCGCGAAGAACTCGGGGTAGTCGTTCTCGTCGGGGGCGGTGATGCCCCAGGTGCGCACGGCGTTGCCGGTGAACATCAGCTTGCCGGTGTAGAACGAGTAGGCGCCGATGGAGTGCGCGAGGTCGACGGCCGCGCCGATCTCCTTGATGTTGAACTTGGCGGGCACGAAGTTGATCTCGATCGGGACGCCGGCCTCGCGCAGGTTCTTGATGCCGTCGAGGGCCGACTCGAGCCGTCCGTGCACCCGCATCTTGTTGAACGAGGCGGGCGTCGCGCCGTCGAGGGAGACCTGCACCGCCTTCACGCCGAGGTCCTTGAGCTTCCGGCAATTCTCCTTCGTCAGGTAGTGGCCGTTGGTCTCGATCTTGAGGCCGACGCCGCCCTTGGTGATGCGCTCGACCATCTGGAAGAAGTCGGGCCGGACCATGGGCTCGCCGCCGGAGAAGGAGACGTAAGGGACCTCGGACTTCACGAGCTGGTCGATGATGCCCATCGCCTGCTCCGTGGTCAATTCGTCCTTGAACGCCTTGCCCGGGCCGCTCTCCTCGATGCAGTGGAGGCATGCGAGGTTGCACTCGTTGGTGATCTGCCAGGCCACGTAAAGCGGCGCGGCGAGATCGGAGGTGTTCTGCTGGTCGGGCGCGGCGGCGGTTTCGGTGGTCATGATTCGATCACTCGACGATGAGGCCTTTTTCCTTGAGCTGGGCGAGGAACGACTCGGCTTCCGCCGCCATCTTGCCCGTCGGATCCTCGAACTTCTCCTTGAGCTTGGAGACGAGGTTGGCCGACTCCGCGCCCGCGATGACCTCGCGCACGACGGCCGCGCCGGTGGGGCTGAGCGTGTACACCTTCTCGGAGCGCGTCTCGAACAGCACCGCGCCGAACTTCTCTTCCCGGAACTTGACGAATGGAGCAAGCTTCATGATTCCCTCTCTGTGGGCGACGAGGCAGGAGTTGGCGTCCCAGACCTCGCGCGCCGCGATCTCTTCCATCTCGAGGCGCACCTTGCGCCAGCTCGCCGCGTCGGCCGGGTCGGCTTGCGCCGCCTCGGCCTCTCCGACGACGAAGTCCCCGCTCTTCCACGCCTTGCGCAGCAGGGCTTCGTACGACATTTAAAACTCCCTCTTGGCCATGACCTCGACGAAAAAGGCGAGCTCGGTGGCTTCGGCCTTGCAGGGCAGGTTCTTGATCATGGCCAGCATCGAGTCCGTGATCTCGCGCCCCTTCTCCCGCGTCTTCTGGATATGGCCGCGGTCCTTCAAAAGCTTGGCGATCTTCGTCGCGTCGGGCTTCGGCTCGTTCCACAGGGCCAGGAATTCCTCGCGGGTGCCCTTGTCGCCGATCGCGTAGATGCACGGCAATGTCAGCTTCCGGTTGGCGAGGTCCTGGCCTTCGTCCTTTCCGGAGACGCGCTCGGTCAAGGTGTAATCGTGGATGTCGTCCACGATCTGGAGCAAAATACCGGCCGCGCAGGCCAGCCGGGGCGGGTCGCTTTGCTCATGCGGAAAAGGGGACAGCTCGGAGAGGACGGCGCCGGCCCACTCGAACAGGGCGCCGGTCTTGCGGGAGGCGACGCCCATGTAGGCGTCGACGCTGACCTCGAGGGACCCCTTCAGGAACTCCTCCTGCAGCTCGCCCACCGTCATCTCGCGCACGGTCGTGACCAGGAGCTTGGGCGCGTTCGGGGAGATGTCGATGGCCTCCTCGAGGCCCTGCGCGAAGGCGAGGTCCCCGAGCAGAAGGCCCACGGTGGTGCCGAACACCTTGTTGGGCGTGGGATGTCCTCGCCGGAGGTCCGCCTCATCCACGCAGTCGTCATGGAGCAGGCTGGCGTTGTGGACGAGCTCCATGGCCCGGGCCACGCCCTCGGCCTTGTCCAGGTCGACGCCCAAGGCCCCCGCCAGGAGCAGCGCGAAGCGCGAGCGCAGCATCTTCCCCGGCCGGGCGATGTGGGAGGCCAATTCCTGGCCGACGCGCCCCTCGATGCGCCGGGCGCGGCTTTCCAGGCCGGAGCGGACCCGGGTCAACGAATCTTCCACCTTCAAAAGGGAAATCGGCATGGGGGTCCTCAATTATACCACGGCTAGGCCATCGCCTTGAGTAAGGTCAGTACTTTCGGCAGAACCGCCGCTTTTTCCTGATTTCCGACCTTTCCGAGCACGAAATCGAGCAGGCGGACCAGCTCCAGGAGCTCATTGAGCTTCTTGCGGAAGGCGGCGGCCTCTTTGTCTCCCCCGGCCTCCTTGAGGCACTCGTCGATCGCCCCGATCACGGGCTCGATCTCCCTTTTCTTGCGCTCCCGCGCGATCCGGCAGCACATCGTCCAAACGTCCTTCTCGCACGTGAAATACTCCTTGCGGTCCCGGGGCAAGGACGTCCGCCGGACCAGCCCCCAATCCACGAGGGCGCGAAGGTTCATGCTGGTGTTGCCCCGGCTGACGGCCAGCGCGGCCATGATGTCGTCGGCCGTCAGCGGGACGTCGGAGATCATGAGCAAGGCGTGCATGCGCGCCATCGTCTTGTTGATGCCCCAGGCGCCGCCCATCTGCCCCCAGGACTCGACGAACTTCTCCTTCGCGGACTTCAGCTCGGCTCCCATTCGGTTTCCCCCCCTTCGAAATGCCTTTTCAGCTCGTTGTGGTAGTCGCGGCCGAGGTCCCCGCCCTCCGCGGCGAGCCAGGCCTTGAACGCGCGCCGCCCGGTCGCCGGCCGCTTCGACTTCAGAAGGCCCCGGGTGAGCCCGTCGACCTCCTCTTGCGTGAGCACGACGTCGCCGGTCAGAAGCCCAAGCCCCGCCGCCAGCGCCAGCCCCGCCCGCGGTCCGACCTTGAAGAACCACGGTCGTCGTCCGATCCTCTCGGCCAGGAGCCGGACGAGGTCCTCGTAAGCGAAGACCTCGGGGCCGACCGCGTCCGCGGAGGTGTTCCCTTCGCCGGCTCCGGCCGCGACCGCGAGGTCGGCCAGGTCCTCCACGGCGATGGGCTGGATCGGGTAGCGTCCGTCGCCGATGATCGCGAACGCCGGGAAGCGGCGGAGCATCCAGGCGATGTTGTTGATGAGCACGTCGTAGCCGCCGAACAGGACGGTGGGGCCCAGGATCGCATAGGAAGGGCCGGCCGCCTTCAACGCCTGCTCGACCAAGCCCTTTCCCCGGTAGTAAGGGAGGTCGGAGCCCGGGTCCGCGTTGGCGATGCTGACATGGACGATGCGCCGCACCCCGGCCTTCGCGGCCGCCTGAAAGAGGATCTCGCTGTTGCGGACCGCCCGCTCGTGCGTCATCCCGCCGTGCGCGAAGCGGACCCAATAGTTGTTGTACAGCGTATCGACGCCCCGCAGGGACTCGGCCAGCCGGTCGGGACGGGCGAAGTCGAGCGGATGGGCCGCGACCCGCCCTTGGAGCGGGGACGGACGGCCGGGATGGCCGGTCAAGGTGGCGACCCGGCGCCCCGCCGCGAGCAGGCGCTCGGCCACGTACCCTCCGGAGTAGCTGAAAGCCCCGGTGACGACGTCGAGCGGCGCGTTCATGATTTTCGCTCCTTTTCCGTACTTTCAATTACTTCTGAATGTACTATACAACGAAAAATAAGATCCGTCAAGACCCCCAGGCCGGTGTCAGGCATATCGTTCTTTGCACAACTCGCCGAGTTATGCAAAGAACGATATGCCTGACACCATATTCGGCGCCATTGACGGCGGGGCGCCCCCCCTTTATACTCCTGAAGATGCATTCCGAGCGGATACTGGTGGTCGAGGACGACGCGGGCTGGATCGAGCTGCTCAAGCTGTGGTTCGCGGCCGCCGCCTACGCGCAGGTGGAGTACGCCGTCACCGGAGCGCGGGCCCTGGAGGCCGCGGTCCAGCGCAAGCCCGACTGCGTCCTGCTCGACTTCGTGCTCCCCGACCAGAACGGCAGCGAGGTGTGCGCCAAGCTGCGCGCGATCCCCGCTTTGGCCCGGGTGCCCGTGGTGCTCTTCACCGCGCACGGACGCGAGAAGGTGCTCGGCCTCGAGAACGGCGCGGACTACTTCGTCGGCAAGTCCGACAGCCCCCGCGAGCTGCTGGCCACCCTCGGCGCCCTGTTCAAGCGCGCCAAGCAGGAGCCGGGCGTGCTCGCTCACGGCGAGTTGGCCTTGCACCGGGAGGACCGCCGCGTGTTCTGGAAGGACGTCCCCGTCGCGGAGCTGACGCCGAAGGCCTTCGCCCTTTTCCACATCCTCGTCGAGCGCGGCCCCCAGCCCGTCTCGCGGGAGGACCTGTATCGCATGGTCGAGGGCGTCGAGGACCCCGGGCTGTCCCGCGCGCTCGACGTGCTGCTCAACCGGCTGAAGAAATCGCTGCCCAAGGAGCTCTCCGAACGCATCGTTAACGTGAAGAATTTCGGGTATTGCTTCCTTGGGGATCGGCGAGTAACACGGCCGTAACCCCGCGTAACACGATGGTGAATTTACAGTAAACATTCCGGCTGTTAGACTCCTAGCGCAGTCGATTGGCCGAGAAGGGCACACCCGGGGAAACCCGGGGCCGCAAAGCCGACGGGGCTGACGGCGCGAGAGCGCCAAGCCGGCCGGGCCGCCGAAACGAACGACTCCATCGATCATGGGAGTCTTCCGAGCATCAGTCCTCGCGGCGCTGCTGGCCGCCTTCGCCCTCGCCTCCGCGGCGCGGGCCTCGGAAGACATCAAGGGCATGGCCCAGGCCGTCGCCGCCGCGGCGGCCGCCCGGCAGGTCAAGCGCGTGGCCGTCGTCCCCTTCACCGCCCCGCGCGGGGCCGGCTCCTTCTCCGGGGCCGTCGTCTCCGAGCGGCTCGTCATCCAGATCCTCGCGCGCGGCGAACTCGACCTCATCGAGCGCCGCTTCCTCGACAAGATCCTCGAGGAGCAGCGCCTGGGCGTGTTCGGCATCATGGACCAGGACACGGTGAAGACGCTCGGCAAGGTGCTCGGCGTCGACGCCATCCTGACCGGGACCATCGTCGAGCTCAAGGGCGAGCGCGTCGAGATCAACGCGCGCCTGATCCACGCCGAGACCGCGCAGGTGCTGGCGGCGGACACCGTGAACGTCGCCAAGGACTGGGAGGAGCGATCGATCGGCGAGGATCCTTCGACCTGGATCGTCCCCGTTCCCGACCTCGGCGACGAGCCGTTCAAAAGCGGCGCCTCCTGCCGGACGAGCGTCGACGAGGTCGAGCGGCGCATCGTCGACTTCAAGGCCCGCTACTGGGCCGAGCGCCTCAAGGACCCGGCCTTCAGCATCCGCTCGCTCAAGCGCAATCCCGGCTCGGAGATCATGAACGCCGAGATCAAAAAGCGGTTCTTCCTGAAGCTGCAGGAGCGCTACGACTCGCCGGCGCGCACCCCGTTGACGCCGCCGGAGCAGGCGGCCCTGGCGAGGGGCCTTCAGGAGATACAGGTTCTGTCGAGGCTGTGCGAAGGATGACGATTCGAGGAGGTCGCATGAAGATAAAAGCGGTCGGTTTGCTGGCGGTCGCGGTCCTGGCGGGCTGCGGGGGCGTGACGCGGCGCGTGCACGACGGGAACGTGGACCGGGTCATCGACCAGAAGCCGGTGCGCGGCGCCTACCTGGAGGCGATCGGCATCGGCGCCTCCGATCCGGCGCTCAAGACGGACACCCAGCGCCTGGCGCTGGCCCGCGACGCGGCCATCGTCAAGGCGCAGTACGAGCTGCTGTCGATGATCAAGGGCGTGCGGCTCGAGGGCGGCGTCAGCGTGGAGCGCGCGCTCGAGACCGACTCGGTCCTGTCGGCGCGCGTCGACGACGTGATCCGCGGCGCGGAGATCCACAAGTCCGAGTTCACCTCCGACAACGGCTGCGTGGTGACCTTGCGCCTGCCCAAGTCGGCCCTCGAGAAGTCGCTGGGGAGCCGCCTCCAGTGAGGCGCCTGGCGCTCGCGGCGGCCCTGGCCTCGGCGGCCTGCTCCCACGCGGGGCCGCGGACGAAGGTCGTCGAGGCCGAGGGCTTCGCGCCCGTGGACGCGCGCGGCCTGGCCGACGCGCGCGACCGCGCGGTCACCGACGCGCGGCGGCGGGCGGTGGAATCGGTGGCGGGGGTCGCCGTCGAGTCCAGGTCCCGCGTCGAGGGCGCGGTGACGACCGCGCAGCACACGACGTCCCGCAGCCGGGGCTTCGTCGAGTCCTCCACCGCGGTCGAGGAGGACACCCGGGACGGCATGGTCCGCGTGCGCGTGCGCGCCCGCGTGCGCGAAGGCGCCCCGCCGTGGAGCACGGTCGCCCTGAGAATTCCCGACGGCCCCCTCGCCGCGGGCGTGGCGCGCGCCTTGCGCGAGAAGAAGATCGACACCGGCGGCGGCCGCGGCTGCGCCGAGCTCTCCGCGACGGCGCATACCATGGACCTTCCGACGAGCCTGATCGCGGGCACCATCGCCGTGCGCGCCAACGCGTCTTTGCTTCTTAAAGGAGAGGGCTCCCCCCTGCGCGCCTCAGGCGCCGCCTCCGGCCTCGACCCCGACCGCGCAGGGGCCGCCGACAAGGCCCTGGAGTCGGCCGGCTACCGCGCCGGCCTCGAATTGGCCGCCGCGATGAGCGTCAAATGAAACTCACCCTCATCCTCTTGCCGTTTCCGGCCCGGCCTGTCAACTCATTAAGAGATGTTACCGTAGCCGTTGCCGTTAAGCCGTGCCTCCTTTGTCCAAGATAGACCTGGTTTCGTTACCAGGTCAGTAGAGCCGTTTCTTTTGCCTTGAGCCGTTCAAATCGATCGAA
>JAUYSH010000128.1 GCA_030696455.1 Elusimicrobiota bacterium | reverse complement strand
TCCCATCGGGCTTGCGGGCTCATCCTCGGTGCTCCCGAAAGACGCGTTATATTGCGCCGTTCGGTAACATTCTAAATGAGTCAACCAGGACCGCTTCGGTAACATTCTTAATGATTCAATTCGCCCGGTTGACGCGCCGGCGCGCCGAGGTTATACTCGGCCCATGGCCCTGACCAAGGTCGCCGTCGACTACATCCGGGAGCACCGCGGGGAGAGCTCGGACGCCTCCATCCGCGCCGCGCTGGCGGGACAGGGCTTCTCGGCCGAGACCTTGGACGAGGCCTTCGCCCAGACCGGCCTCCGCCCCGCCCCGGCGCAAGCGTCGACGCCCCCCGCCCCCTCCGCGGCGCCGGCCGCGCCGAAGCGCCGGCTCTGGATCTGGGTGCTGGGCTCCGTCATCGGCGCGGTCGTGCTGGCCTTCGCCGGGCTGCTCGCCCTCGGCTCGTGGGTCGTCTCGAAGGAGCGCAAGGAGCAGCTGCCCGCCGCGGTGGCCGACTATCATCCCGAGCCGCTCGCGCCGCCGGCGAACCTGCCGATGTTCCTGCCCGAGGACCTCCTCGACGAGGACGCAGCCCAGGACTACATGGCGATCATCGCCACGAAGGGCGGCCTCATGGACGGCGACCCGGCGACCGACACGCGGCCGCCGACCGCGGAGCAGATCGCGCTGATGGACTCCGCGCTGAAGAAGAGACGCTCGACCTTCGGCAGCCTCCTGGTTCGCCCGGGCACGGACGCCTTCCTCGCCGCCACGACGGTCAAGATCAACGTGCTCCTGTCCCTGTCCCAGCATCTGCGCGACCGCTTCAAGGCCGCGAGCGAGCGCGGCGACTGGGCGCAGGCCGAGGTCGAGGCCCGCAGGCGCGTCCTGCTCGGCTGGCACAGCGCCCAGGACTGGGACCTCGCAATGCAGATGCTCGGCATGAGCACGATGATCGGCGGCCTGCTCGAGGAGTCCATGGCCGCCGAGAAGCTCGGAAAGCGCGACGCCGAAAACATGCTCGCCGCTCAAAGGACGCCTCTGGACATGCTCGCCTACGCCGCGGGCAAGGAGGAGGTCAACGCGATCCCCGTCGACGCCTCCGAACTGGAGAAGCTTCCCCGCCTGATGGAGAGGATCGCGGACCCGGCGAAGCGCCGCGCCTACGCTTCGTGGACCCTGCTGTGCGTCGCGACGAGCTGGAGCGTGGAGGAGAAGCGCGCCGGACGCGCCGCGCCGGCGAGGACGGCGTTCTTCCTCGAGGCCGCCTCCCTCGGCGACCCGGTCCTCGCGAGGCTCGCGAAGGCCTTCGCGGGCGTGCTGAAGGACGCCGAAGGCGCGCTGGCTGGCGTCCCGGCCGAGAAGCGGGCCGCGGTCCTCGACGAGATCAACAAGCGCATGGCCCCGAAGGGGCCGTCGAACTTCTAGGGGATCAGGCCGAGCTCGCGGCCGACCTTGCCGAACTTCTCGAGCGCGAAGTCGAGGTCCTGGGCCGTGTGCCCCGAGGAGACGATGGTGCGCAGGCGGTCCTTGCCGCGCGCGACGATCGGGAAGCAGATGGCGAGGGCGAAGACGCCCTCGTCGAACAGGCGCGCGGAGAACTCCTGCGCCTTCTTGGTGTCGCCGATGAGCACGGGCGTGATCGGGGTTTCCGAGGCGCCGGTGTCGAAGCCCAGCTTCTTGAGGCCTTCCTTGAGGTGGGCCGCGTTCTGCCAGAGCTTTTGAATGCGCTGCGGCTCGTCGAGCATCACGTCGATGGCGGCCGCGCAGGTGGCGATCACCGACGGCGGGTGCGAGCTCGAGAACGTGAAGGGCCGCGCGGTCGAGGTCAGGTAGTCGATGAGGCGCTTCTGGCCGGCGACGTAGCCGCCGACGGAGCCGACGGCCTTGGACAGCGTGCCGATGGAGACCTGAACGCGGTCGGCGACCTTGAAGTGGCTGGGGGTGCCGCGGCCGTTCTCGCCCATGACGCCGGAGGCGTGAGCGTCGTCGACCATGACGAAGGCGCCGTAACGCTCGGCGAGGTCCACGATCTCGGGCAGGGGAGCGAGGTCGCCGTCCATGGAGAACACGCCGTCGGTGACGATCATCTTGCGGCGGGCGGACCTGGCCTCGGGCGTCTCGAGGATGGCCTGCAGCGCTTTCATGTCCTTGTGCGGGTACACCTTGCGCGCGGCCTTGGCCAGGCGGGCGCCGTCGATGATGGAGGCGTGGTTGAGCTCGTCGGAGATGAGCAGGTCCTTGGGGTCGCTCATCAGGCTCTGGCAGCAGGCGACGTTGACGGTGAAGCCGGACTGGAAGACGAGGGCGGACTCGGTGCCCTTGAACTTGGCGAGCTTCTGCTCGAGCGCGAGGTGGATGTCCTGGGTGCCGATGATCGGGCGCACGGCCGCGGTGCCGACGCCGTGGCTGTCGATGGCGGCCTTGGCGTCGGCCTTGAGCTTGGGGTGCCCGGTCAGGTCGAGGTAGTTGTTGGAGGTCAGGTTCACGACCCTCTTGCCGTCCACGACGGAGACGGGGGCCTGGTGGCCGGTCAAGACGCGCAGCCGCACGAAGCGGCCCTCGGCCTTGAGCTGGGCGTTCTCGGCGTCCAGGAAATCCATCAAAGAGTCGGTCTGAGTCGTCATGCGCCGATTATATAGAATACGGCCATGAAGCGCACGGACGCGGCGTCGGCCCTCCTCCTCGGCCTGTGCCTTTTCGCGCTGCTCGCGCGGCTGTCCGTCGTCCCCGCCCTGTCGCTCGATGAGGCCTGGATCGGCCTCTTCGCCGAGCGCCTGCGGCAGAACGGGCCGTATACGGTCCACGAGATGAACAATTACACCGGCACGCTGTACGGCTGGCTGGTGGCGGCGTTTTATGAGGCCCGGGGCCTATCCCTTCAGAGCCTGCGCCTGCCCGGAGCGCTGCTCAACGCCGCGGCGCTCGTCGGGGTCTGGCTGCACCTGCGCCGGCGCCTTTCCCCGGAGGCCGCCGCGTCCTGGGCGCTGCTGTGCGCGGGCTCGGCCTACTTCCTGATGAAGTCGCGCCTGGCGTGGGAGGTGTACGCGCTGCACCCGATCCTGATCCTCGGCACGCTCGCGCTCCTGGCGCGTCCGGGGGCCGCGGCCGGGCTCACGGCGCTCACCATGATCGGGGTGCACAACCACTTCATCTACCTGTCGATCCCCGCCTCGCTCGTCGTGCTCTTCGGCGCCCGGGCGGCCTGGCGCGGCGAAGCGCAGGCCGAAGGCCGGCTGAGGGACGCGTCCTCGGCGCTGGCGGCCGGCGTCGTCCTGGCGCTGCTCGAAATCAGCGTGACCGACGCGTTGTGGAACGCCCACCGCCCGGCGCTGCTCGCGGCGCTGATCCTGCTGCCGGCCGCAGCCGCGGCCGCGGTCTGGCGCGCGCCGACCGGCCTCCTGCTCCTGCCGTTCACCCGCGCCCGCCGGCCGCTCACGATCCTGCTCGGCCTGACGATCGCCGCCTTCGCCGGCTGGCACCTCGTTCCGATGGTGCAGGTGTTCGCGGGGCCGGTCGTGTTCAAGCGCCTGTTCTCGCTCGACCTTCCCGCCGCGCTGGACCTCCCGCTTTACGCCTGGGGGCTGTTCCTGGCGGGCCTGCTCGCCTGGAACAGCGTGCGGGCGTGGCACGACGAGAGCTTGGGCTTTCACGAGCGCACCGTGCTCCTGTGGCCGGCGGCGTTCGCCGCGGTGTTCATCGTCTTCCGCCACACCAGCTCCCTGAGGTACTACTCTTTGCCCGCGCTGCTGGCCGCCGCGGCGCTCGCGGCCGCTTTGCCGCGCCTCGCGCGCGCCGACAAGCGCTTCGTGTACGCCTGCGCGCTCGCCGTCGCGCTCACGACCCAGGGGCTGCTGCTGCGCGAGCTCGCCGCGCCCGCCGACCGGACGCCGCTGAAATTCCGCGTCGGCTGGCGCAAGGAGAACTCCAAGGACTTCTCGCGCAAGGAGGGGCTGTTCGCCGCGTTCGACGCGTCGGGCGCCTGCGGGGTGGCGCATCCGGAGCGCAGCTTCACCGCGATTCCCTTGTTCTTCTACGGCGCCGGGAGGCCGGCGCCCGCCTGCGATCCCGCCCTCGCCTTCGACTCGGACCAATGCCCCGAGTGCGCGGCCCCGCCCTTCTACCGCTGGGCGGTCGTGCCCGTCGCGAAGTAGGACGGCGGCCCCTCGACGGGAAGGATCTCCCACAGGTCCTCGAGCGCGGCGGCCCGAAGCCCCTCGCGGCGGGTCAGGACGCGGACGGTCAATTTCAAGGACCAACGATCGGCGAAGAGAGCCGTCAGCCCGCGCACGGCGTCCCCGAGCGCGCGGCGGCCGGCCGGGAGCTCGACGGCGACCAGCTCGAAGGCCTGGCCCGGCTCGAGGCGGCCCTTCGCCGCGGCGCCGCCGATGAGGACCGCGGCCGCCTTGCCCCTCAGGGCCTTCTTGACCGCGCCGGCGACGGCGTCGGCGAGCGCGGCCTCGCGCTCGAAGAGGGGCAGCAGCAGCTCCGCCATGATCCAGCGCCGGCGCTCGAGCCGCCACTGGTCCGAGCGGCCCGCGGGGCGCCGCTCGACGAGGCCGAGCCGCTCGAGCCCGGCCAGCGCCGTCGCCGCGCCCTGATGGTTGATGCCCGCCAGGCGCGCGAGCGCCCGTCCCGACAGGGGCGCCCGGGCCCGGTACAGGGCGCGCAGCACCGCGAGGCGGCTCGGGGCGCTCAGCACGGCGTCGAGAGGACGGGCGAGATGGCCTTTCTGGTAGATCACGGAGTATGTCTATTATTATAGACATATAATTCGGCGGGGTAAAGCGGCCGCGCCGGCGGACCCGGAGGATCCCCCTGAAAAAGACCTTGAAAGAAAGCTCGCCCGGGCTTATACTGGCGCCATGCGCGCGCTGGCCCCCCTCCCGGCGTTACTCCTGCTCGCCGCCGCCTCGGCGACGGCCTGCCCGTTCGGCTTTCCCGGGCATATTCATGCCAGCGCCGGCTCCCCCGCCCCCGCCGTCGCCATGCCCGAGGGACGATGCACCGGGCATGCGGCCGCTCCAGCGCCCGCGCCCGTCCACGACGACGGCGCGCCGTTCGACCTGCGTTCCGATCCGATCCCCGCCGAACAGCGGATATACTGGGAGATGATCGGCTACCGCATCGACCACGCGGCGGCGCGCCTGCGCGACGCCGACGGCGCCGTGGTGACCCGGGCGGACATGGACGCGCTGCTCAAGCCCTTCGACGCGGCGACGCAGCGCCTCGACGCCGCGGTGTGGCAGTCGTTCGCCTACGCCGGCTACCGTCTCGACGAGGAGACCTGCCGCCTCATGGGGCCGGACGGCAAGCCCCTCAACACGCTGACGATGCGGATTTGGCGCGAAGCGAGCCGCCGTCATCAGGCGCATGCGGCCATGGAAACCCTGCTCGGCAAGCTGCAAGGGCTCAACCCGACGGCGCCGGTGCCCGAGGACATCCGCGAGCACATGCTCGCGCTCGCCTCGGCGGGCACCGGCCTCCCGCCCCGGATCGAGCGCCTGCTCGCGCGCAATGCGACGACCGTAGGCCAGCTGCGCGCGCCCGCCCAGGAGTCCTACGCCCTATCGACGAAGTTCTTCGACGGGCAGCGCGGATTCTCCGATCTGGCCTCGGCGGCGATTCCCGGCTCGGGGCCCGGCGTCTCCGCGCGCCGCAAGGGCATCCCCGATCCCGAGGAGCGAAAGCTCGGGGCGGCGCTGAGCGCCGCCTTCAACGCCGAGATGGCGAAGACCGCGCCGGGACGCGAGCTGCTCGCGCGCTTTCGGGGGGTCCGCGGCGAGGACATGCCGGACGTCATGGTCCTCAAGCTCACGCAGAGCCCGAACGATCCCAACGCCCCGGGCGCGCAGTACGATCCCTCGGCCGACCGCATGATCATCAATCACTGGGAGATCGTCCGGGTCCTGCACGCCCGCCTTCCGCCGGAGAAGCTCGCGAAGATCAAGGACCGCCTCGCCGACGCGAAGCAGATCTCGGGGCTCCTCGCCGAGGACCCTTCCCTGCTGCCGCTGTTCGTCGACAACCTCGACGTCACGTATTACCACGAGCTGCTCCACGCCGCTCAATCCCGACGAGGCCGCCTCGACGACGAGGCGCTGCGCGGCAACCTCCCGTCGGCGAACCCGCTGGCCAAGGAGCATGAGGCCCATCGCGCGCATTGCGGCTACCTCCTCTCGAAGGGCGCCGGCGCCGTCGACCGCAGCGGCTGGCGCGATTATTGCCTGGGCATGCTGCGCGATCCCGACGCCTTCAAAGACGGCGTCACGCGCATGTACCTTGCCACGTTCTCGGGAAGCTCCAGTCTCGACGACATCGCGGCGCGCCAGGCGGCCAGACGCGCCGCCTCGCGCGGGCTGGAGCGCTCGGGCGGGATCCGGGGCTGGGTCGAGCAGAAGCTCAAGCAGGTCGGGTTCCGCCTGGGAGACGCGGAGCTGGAAACATATCGCACGGACGCCGACGAACGCGAGCGGTCATTCCTGGCCGGCATTCCGGCCCTGCGCCGGGAGGCGGGCGGGGCGCTCGTTGAATTTTACGAGAACACGGGGGCGCCCGGCCGGGCGCTCGCCTTCGCGTTAAGCCTGCCCCCCGGCTCGATCGACGGCGCAGAAGAGAGAATCGACGCTCTCGCCGACAAGACGATCGCCTGGGTCGCACGCGGGAACGCGCCGTCGCTGCGCGCCGAGCGTCTCGGCGCCGTCGGCGTGCTCGCCGCGAGGTTCGCGGCTCAAAAGCGCGAGTGGCCCGCCGCGCTCGCCGCCGCATACGAGCGCGACGCCCGCTCGCTGGCCGAGGAACTGCTCGCGCGGGCGCTCAAAGCCCCGCGAGCCGGACGCGCCCATCTGCTCGAACAGGCCGCTGATTGGGCGAAGGTTCTGCGCAAGCCCGGCGATCTGCCCTCGCGCATCGAACGCGCCGGACCAAGGACCAAAAGATGAAACGCCTGCTCCTGATCGCCCTCGCGGCCGCCGCCTGCTCCCGTCCCGCGCCCGACGCGCCGGCCGATTACCGTCCCGACGACGAGAGCTTCAGCGCGACCTTGCCGGGAGGCTGGAAGGTGGATGACTCCCCGGCCGAGACACGCAAGGCGTCGTTCTTCGGCCCCCCCGCCGGGCCCGCCGCCTTCAGCGAGATGATCCGGGTGTCGCTTCATCCCGGTACGACGCCGGAGGCCTACCGCGCCTCGCGTCAGGGCCTGCCCTCGCCCCTGAAGGAGACGGAGGCGGGGGGCGCGAAGGCCTGGGAGTTCCTGAGCGACGCCGAGTTCCGGGATCCGCACGCGGGGGTCAAGAAGCTGTCCTCGCGCTTCGTGGCGATCCCGACGCCGAAGGGGCTGTACGTCCTCGAGCATTCCTGGCCCGCGGGCGCCTCCGCCGGCCGGGAGGCCTTCGAGGAGCTGCTGCGCACGTTCAAGCCGAAGCCCTAGCTAAGGGACGAAGACGACCTTGCCGCAGTCGCGCTCGGGGGAGGTCATCGCCGCGAAGCCCGCCGCGTAGTCCTTGAGCGGGAAGGTGTGGGTCACGACGGGCTTGAGGTCGATGGCGCCCGAGCGCAGGAGCCGGTCGGCCTTGTACCAGGTCTCGAAGATCTCGCGCCCGACGATGCCGTGCACGCGCACGCCTTTGAAAATCAGGTCGTTCGCCCAGTCCAATTCGACCTTCTTCGAGGGGATGCCGAACGCGGTGATGCGGCCGCCGCTGCGCACGCACTTGAAGGCCTGGGTGATGGCGGCCTGCGCGCCGGACATCTCGCAGACCACATCATACCCATCCTTCACCTTGCCGGCCTTGATCGGGTCCTCGCCGGGGGCGACGACGGTCGTGGCCCCCATGCGGATGGCGAGCTCGGCGCGGTACTTCGAGCCCTCGACGGCGACGATGCGGTCCGCGCCCGAGGCCTTCGCCACGGCGATCGAGAACAGCCCCTGCGGGCCGCAGCCCATGACGAGCACGGACTTGGCGGCGACGGGCTCGACGAGCACGGAGTACACGGCGTTGCCGAAGGGCTCGAACAGGGAGCCCATGTCGCGCAGGGAGTCGTCGCTGTGCTTCCACGCGCAGCGCGCGGGCACGGCGGCGTACTCGCCGAAGCCGCCGGGGCCGTCCACGCCGATGATCTTCATCTCGCGGCAGACGTGGCGCTGGCCATTTTGGCATTGATAACAGAGCCCGCAAAAAATATGGCTCTCGACGGAGACGAAGTCGCCGATCTTGAAGTCGCGCGCGCCCGCCCCGACCTCGGCGATGGTCCCGCAGAACTCGTGGCCGAAGGTGGAGGGCGTCTTGAAGCGCTCCGGCGCCCAGGAGTTCCAGCCGTAGATGGGCAGGTCCGAGCCGCAGATCGAGGCCCGGTGCACCTTGATCAGGACCTCGTCGGGCTTGATGCGCAGGTCGCCGGTCGTCTCGAAGGCCGCGCCGGGGGCGGGCGTCTTTTTCAATAGGGCTTTCATTCGAAGAAGTTCCTCACGATGAACAGCAGGTTCTCCTTGCGCTCGCGCAGGCGCCGGTAGAAGTACGGGAACCAGTGCGTCCCGTAGGGGACGTAGATGCGGACGGTGTGGCCCTTCTCGCGCAGCTCCTTGGCGCGCTTGGTCCGGATGCCGTACAGCATCTGGAGCTCGTAGTCGGCCTTGACCAGGCCGGCGGCGTCGAAGGCCTTCAGCGCCGCCTCGATGCGCGCGTCGTCGTGCGTCGCCATCGCCGGGATCGGCGCCTCGGCGAGTATGGCCGCGCAGCGGTCGTAGCTCGCGTCCACCTCCTTCTTGTCCGGGAAGGCGACGGAGGCGGGCTCCTTGTAGGCGCCCTTGCACAGGCGCACGCGAACCTTGCGCGCGACGGCGTCCTTGCAGTCCTGCTCGGTGCGGCGCAGCATCGACTGCAGCACGATCCCGACGCCGGGGTGCTTCTCATGCATGGCGTAGAATATATCGAGCGTCTTCTGCGTCCACTGCGAGCCTTCCATGTCGATGCGCACGAAGGTCTTCAGGCGCTCGGCCTCGGCGACGATGCGGTTGAGGCTGTCGGCCGCGAGCTTCTCGTCGAACGCGAGCCCGAGCTGGGTGAGCTTCAGCGAGATATTAGCATCCACGCCGGAGGCGTGGAGGCGGCGCAGCATCGTCAGGTTCTCCTCGGCGGCGGCGAGCGCGTGCTGGCGGTCGAGGCTGTCCTCGCCCAGGTTGTCGAGCGTGGCCTTGAGGCCGTCGGCGTTGAGCGCGCGCACCGCCTCGATCGCGTCGGAGAGGTCGTCGCCCGCGACGAACCGCTGGGCCAAAAAGGTCAATGCTCTCATCGGCGCGATTCTAGCATTCCCACCGGGCCGATGGAATAAAAAGCGGCCTTCGGAGCGCTACAGGCCGAGCCGGTCCAGCACTGAGGACGGGGCGGGCGCCCGGTTGAACAGCAGGATGAGCCAGCCGATGAGAAAAAGCACCCCGCCGATCGGCGTGACGGCCCCCCATTTGCGGACGCCGGTGAGCGCCAGAAGGTAGAGGCTGCCGGAGAACAGGACGATGCCGGCGGTGAAGCACCAGGCGGCCTTGGACGGGCCGCGCAAGGACGCCAGCAGAAGCAGCGCCAGCGCGTGGTAGACCTGGTAGCGCACGCCCGTCTCGAAGACCGCGAGCATATCCGGCGACAGCCGGGCCTTGAGCGCGTGGGCGCCGAACGCGCCCAGACCGACGGCGAGGAACATCAGGCCCGCGCCGAGGCGGGTCATCATCGCGACGGTCATCGGCTACTGCGCGTCGAGCGGATCGGCCGCCATGACGCCGTTCTGGTCGCGGCGCACGAGGTGGAAGTAGGTCCAGATATCCTCGGCGCGCGGGCTGCCCAGCGCCACGATCGCGGCGCGGCGCATGACGGGGTCGGCGTCCCGGGCCGCGATGTCGAGCAGAAGGTCCTTCTGGCTCGAGGTGACGCGGTTGGAGTGCAGCAGGATCGCGGCCTCGCGCAGGGCGGCCGGCGTGCGGGCGTCGCGCGCGAAGTCGTAGGCGGCGTCGCGGACGTCGTTGTAGCCCATCATGCCGTACAGGCTCTTGAGGGCCTCGACGCGCGCCGCCTCGCTCGAGTCGCGGCGGGCGATGTCGAGCAGGGCGTCCTTGACCCGGTTGTCGTTGACGCCGAACAGCGCCCAGATCGCGGCGAGGCGGACGACGGGGTCGCTCTCGCGGCGGGCGGCGTCGAGGACGTCGTCGCGCACGTCGGAGCGCTGCGCGGCCGACCAGTAAAGGGCCTTGTAGGAGATCGCGCGCAGGCTCCGGTCGCTTCCGCGTCGCGCGTAGTCGAGCAGGGCCTGATAGATGTCGCTGTTGCCGGAGACGACGGAGAGGGTCTTGGCGGCCTCGCGGCGGACGGCGACATCCTCGGAGGAGCTCTTGTACACGTCGAGGACGCGGTCGCGCGTGCTCGAACGCTGGGCGACCCAGGCCTTCAGGGAGCGCACGGCCTGGCGCCGGACCTCGGGATCGCGGTCGCGCAGCAGGTCGATGAGGGTGTCCACCTCGTTCCACGAGGCGGCCTTGAAGCCGGCGCTCATCGATTCGCGGGCTCCGGCGACGGCGGTGAAGAAGGAGGCTTCGGAGGACGGGGCGGCGAACGCGGGCGCGGCGAGAACGCTCACGACCAGCCAGGAGGTCATTATCATAGTTGGAATTCTGGCAAAGCCCCGCCCCGGGGTCAAGACCTGCAAAGGCCCAATTTCAGCGGAGAGTTTTCCAGAATTTCTGGAAGTCCGCGGGCGGCGGCGCCTCGAAGCGCGCGGGGCGCCCGGTGAAGGGATGCTCGAAGGCGATGCGGTAGGCGTGGAGCATCAGGCGGGGCGCTGCGGGCACGCCCTTGCGGTCGAACTCGGAGTCACCCATCACGGGGTGGCCGATATGCGCGAGGTGGGCGCGGATCTGGTGGGTGCGGCCGGTCAGGGGCTTGGCCTCGACGAGGCAGGCGATCTTCTTCTTGGTGACGACGCGGAAGTTGGTCTCGGCGGGCTTGCCCAGCGGGGTCACGACGATCTGACGCTGGCCGGGCTCGCGGCCGATCGGGGCGTAGACGCGGGAGGTCGGGGGCGGCACCCCGCGCACGATCGCGCGGTAGGTCTTGTCCATGTACCGCTCCTTGAACATGTCGGTGATCGCGGCGTAGGTCTCGGGGTCCTTGGCGACGAGCAGGACGCCGCTGGTCGGACGGTCGAGCCGGTGGACGATGCCGCAGCGGGGCGTGCCGGCCTTCAGGATGGCCGGGCGGTGCACCTGCAGCTCCGCGGCGACGTTCGTCTCGCGGCCGGCGCGCGCCGCCTCGGGGCTCTTGAGCCAGGAGTCGCCGAGCGGGTGCATCAGCAGGCCCGTGGGCTTGTTGAGGACGAGCAGGCGCTTGTCCTCGTAGAGCACCCAGGACTCGAAGTCGTCGGAGGAGGCGGCGGCGGTCTCGGGCAGCTCGATCACGACCGCCTGCCCCTCGAGTATGGGCTCGTCGGCGTCGACGACGGCGCCGTCGACCGTGACCATGCCGCGCTTGACCATGTCCTTCAGGAAGGTCCGGCTGTAGCCGGTCAGGTTCCTGGAGAGGAACGCGTCCAGGCGGGGCAGGTCGTTCTCGACGATCAGGCGCTTCTTCATTTCGATTTTCTCCGGAAGGCGAGGACGGCGAGGGTCGCGGCCGCGGCCGCGAGGGCGACCCACTGCGACGGCGACAGGCCGAGGACGAAGGCGCCGCGGTCGTCGCCGCGCAGGAACTCGACGGCGAAGCGCAGGGCGGCGTAGCCCAGGACGTAGGACGCGAGGCCGGCGCCCTCCCGCCAGCGCTTGTCCGCGATCCGCGGCAGGACGAAGCGGACGAGGACGCCGAACAGGACGAGGTTGAGCGCCGCTTCGTAGACTTGCGTCGGGTGGCGCGAGGGGTCCCCCGCCATCGCGAGGCCCCAGGGCAGGTCGGTGTGGCGGCCGTAGCAGCAGCCCGCGGCGAGGCAGCCCAAGCGCCCGATGCCGTGGCCCAGCGCGAGCGCCGCCATGCACCAGTCGGCGAGCCTCAGGAACG
Organism: Elusimicrobiota bacterium; assembly: GCA_030696455.1. Lineage (GTDB taxonomy): Bacteria > Elusimicrobiota > Elusimicrobia > UBA1565 > UBA9628 > GWA2-66-18. The sequence goes on along the minus strand of JAUYSH010000128.1, from coordinate 9,310 downwards.
GGAGCTTGGCCCGGTAGGCGTGCCAGAGACCGGCCGCGAGGCCGCCGATCAGGCCGCCGTAGAAGACGAAGCCGTAGCGCAGGGCTTCCCAAGTAAACGTGAAGGCACCCGGCGTCACGAGGAAGTACATGATCTTGCCGCCGACGAAGGCTCCGCCGAAGCACCAATAGACGATGTCCCAGATCGCGTTCTCGGTGACGCCCATGTCGCCGCGCCGGGAGACGAGCCAGCGCACGCCCGCGTACCAGCCGAGCGCCACCAGCACGCCGTAGGTCGAGATCTCGAGCGGGCCGATCGTCAGCAGGACGGGGAGCAACGGCGCCTCCAGGCCATGACGGCGGCCGACGCCAGCAGCAGGCCCGCGCCGAGCGCCTGCCCTTGGGTCAGGGGTCCGAGGAACGGCAGGGTATCGGCGCGCACCAGCTCGAGCAAGGAGCGCAGGACGCCGTACGCGGCGAGGTGCAGTGCCACGACGAGCCCCGGCTTGCATCTCCCCGCCTCGGTGACGAGCAGTACCCGGTACAGCGCGTAGGCGACGAGCAGGTCGGCCGCGGCCTCATAGAGCTGCACCGGATGCAGGTGCACGCCGAGCAGTTCCCTGGGGACCATCGAGCGCGGGTCGCGGAACGCGACGCCCCAGGGCAGGCCGGTCGGCTTGCCGTAGCAGCAGCCGGCCAGGAAGCAGCCCAGGCGCCCGAAGGCGTGCCAGAACGCGGCGGTCAGGAACATATAGTCGGCGAGCTTGAGGAACGGTATCTTTTTCCAGTAGGCGAAGCCGGCGATCGCCAGCGGCACGCTGACGAAGCCGCCGAAGGCCGAGTAGCCGTTCATCAGGTTGAAGCCCGACGAGCCGTATTGAAGGATGAACAGCAGCTTGCCTCCCAGGAACCCCGCCAGCACGGCGATATTGATCAGCGCCCAGAAGGATTCGTCGTCGCGCAGGCCCATCCGCGAGCGGCGCAGCCATAGGAACCGCGTGCCGAGGACGCCGCCGAGCGTGATCGCGGCCCCGTAGCCGTACAGCTTGAAGGGGCCGAGCGCGACGAGGATGGGGAGCACGGGGGTATTGTAGCGCTATTCGCGCTTCTTTGCGGGCGGCGGGAACCGGTACTCGATCTCGCCCTTCTTGATGTAGCCGAGCTCGCGGCGGGCGAGGCGCTCGACGGGCCCGTCCCCGGCGCGCAGGGCCTTGAGCTTCTCGTTGAGCTCCTTCTCCTCGGCCTGCAGCGCGATGATCTCGTGGTTGAGGCGGCGCAGCTCGAGCCAGTTGCGCGTCAGCGAGCGGAAACCGCCGTTGCCGAAGAACACGGCGAGCAGCGCCGCGCCCGTCAGCAGCCGGCCCCAGTGCGCGCGGACGAATGCGGACGCGCGCTGGGCCCGGTCCTTCACCGCGCTCCGGCCGGCGTATTAAAAGCGGAGCCGCAGGCGTAGCTCGCCTTGGCGCCGAGCGCCGCCTCGATCTGCAGGAGGCGGTTGTACTTGGCCAGGCGCTCGGAGCGGCACGGCGCGCCGGTCTTGATGGCACCCGCGTTGAGCGCGACGGCGAGGTCCGCGATGAACGCGTCCTCGGTTTCCCCCGATCGATGCGAGATGACCGTCGAGAATCCGGCCTTCTGAGCGTCGGTCACGGCCTTGACCGTCTCGGTGATCGTGCCGATCTGGTTGAGCTTGATGAGGATGGCGTTGGCCGACTTCTCCTTGATGCCGCGCGCCAGGAACTCGGGGTTGGTGACGAACAGGTCGTCGCCGATGAGGCGCAGGCGGTCGCCGAGCTTGGCGGTCATCGCCTGCCAGCCGGACCAGTCGTTCTCGTCGAGCGGATCCTCGATGGAGACGATGCCGTGCTTGGACGCCCAGCCGGCGTAGACCTCGGCGATCTCGGCGGAGGTGAGGGGCTTGCCCTCGAGCACGTATTTTCCGTCCTTGTAGTATTCGCTGGCGGCGCAGTCGAGGGCGAGGCGGACCTTGCCCTCATAGCCGGCTTCCTTGATGGACGCCACGAGGATCTCGAGGACCTCGAGATGGGTCTTGAGCCGCGGGGCGAAGCCGCCCTCGTCGCCGACGGCGGTGGTCATCTTGAGCGCGGCGAGCTTCTTCTTGAGGACCTGGTAGACCTCGGCGCCGGCGCGCAGGCCGTCGGCGAAGGTCGCCAGCTCGGTCGGGACGATCATGAACTCCTGCACGTCGAGGCCGCTGTCGGCGTGCTTGCCGCCGTTGACGACGTTGAGCATCGGCGTGGGCAGCAGCCACGTGTCGGACTTGATGCCGTAGGCCTGGCGCAGGAAGGCGTACAGGGGCGTCTTCGCCGACGCGGCGGCGGCGCGGGCCGTCGCCATGGAAACCGCCAGAATGGCGTTCGCGCCGAGACGGCCCTTGTTCGGGGTGCCGTCGAGGGCGATCATCTTGGCGTCGAGGCCGGAAAGATCGGAGGCCTCATGGCCCTTCACGGCCTTGGCGAGCTCGCCGTTGGCGTTGGCCACGGCCTTGAGCACGCCCTTGCCGAAGTAGCGCGCCTTGTCGCCGTCGCGCAGTTCGACGGCCTCGTGCTCGCCGGTGGAGGCGCCGGACGGGACGCCGGCGTAGCCGGTGGAGCCGTCGGAGAGGACGACCTCGGCCCCGACGGTCGGGAAGCCCCGGCTGTCGAGTATCTCCTGCGCGCGAACCGTTTCGATCTTGGCCATTAGAATTTCCCCTGGAGCAGCTTCTTGCCCGCGTCGATCATCTCCGCGAGGCGCTTGGGCGTGTGCGCCTCGGCGTACACGCGGAACACCGGCTCGGTGCCCGAGCTGCGCACGCCGAGCCAGGCGCCGTCGCGCAGGATGAACTTGAAGCCGTCGGACTGGTCGATGCGCCACACGGCGGCGCCGGCCAGCTCGAGCGGAGGCTTCACCTTGAGGCGCCCCTCCAGCTCGATGATGTCCCGCAGGCGCTCCATCTTATAATTCAAGCGCGCGCCGTGGAAGGCGCCGAGCTTCTTGAACAGGCGGTCGCGCACGGCGGCGAGGGGCTTCTTCTCGAAGGCGACGAGCTCGAGCATCAGCACGCAGGCGAGGATGCCGTCTTTATCCGGCACATGCCCTCGGATCGAGAGGCCCCCGGACTCCTCGCCGGCGAGCAGGAACGGACCCGAGCGCAGCAGCTCGCCCAGGTATTTGAAGCCGACCGGCGTCTCGCGCGTCTCCGAGCCGTGGGACTTGGCCACGGCGTCGACGAAGTGGGAGGTCATGACCGAGCGAGCGGCCTTGCCCTTCAGTCCGCGGTTGACGACGAGATGCTCGTAGGCGAGGGCGATGACTTCGTTCGGCTGGATCCAGACGCCGCCCGCGTCGATGATGCCGAACCGGTCGCCGTCGCCGTCGCAGGAGAGGCCGAGGTGGAGCTTCTGCTTCTTGACCTGCTCCGCCAGCCCCGCCGTGGACTCCGGCGTCGGCTCGGGCGAGATGCCGCCCAGCAGGACGTCGCGGTCCTCGTTTCGGGCGAAGACCTCCACACCCAGACGCTCCTCTAAAAATGAGCGCAGGTACAGACGCGCGGAGCCGTGCATCGCGTCGACGCCGACCTTGAGCTTCGCCTTCTTGATCGCCTTGACGTCGAGCAGGCTCTCGAGCTGGTCGAAGTAGGCCTTGCGGAAGTCCACCTTGTCGATCCAGGCCTCGCGGGTCGAGCGCTCGTCGGTCATCGTCTTGATCGCGTGATCGCCGAGGAGCTCGACGCGGCGCTCCAGGTCGTTGGTCACGTTCGGGGAGGCCGAGCCGCCCCAGTAAGGCATCCACTTGAAGCCGTTGTACTGGGCGGGGTTGTGCGAGGCGGTGATCATCACGCCGCCGACGGCCTTGTGGGCGAGCACGGCCCAGGCCACGGCGGGCGTGGGCAGGTCGGCGGAGGCGAGCAAGGTGCGGATGCCGTCGTTGGCGAACACGGCGGCGACCTCATGGGCGAACTCCTCGGACTGGAAGCGCGTGTCGTAGCCGACGACGACGGTGGGCACGCGGCTGGGGGCGGCGCCGGCCAGGAACTGGCGGTATTCGTCGCTGTTGTAGCCGACCTCGGTGCTTTCCTTCACGCAGCCCGCGACGCTGTGGGCGACCTTGCGGACGTTCTGAAACGTGAAGTCGTCCGAGACGACGCCGCGCCAACCGGAAGTTCCGAATCTGATCATTGAGCCCCTTGCGCCTGTTGAATGGTGGGCGCCATATTAGGATAAGCGCGGCCAAAGGTCAATGCTCCTGATGAGGCGCCCCGGACTGGGTCCTTGGGCCTATTGACGCCTAGGCCCTTGGACCTATGGCACCGGAGAGGTCCCGGGGCTATGCTCTGGGGGTCGCAAGAAGGAACGGAGAATCCGTATGAAAACGCTGAAACCCCTCGCCGCCGCGCTCTTCCTCCTGAGCTCTCCCGCCGCCGCCCAGCTCCTCACCGGGCCGTCCGGAGGCGGAGGCTTCAGCTTCGGCGGGGCCGGCAGCCTCGCCAGCCAGGCCTCCCCCGTCACCGATTTCACGTTCCGCTGCGGCACCCCCCCGTGGAAGGCCTGCACCGACGTGGAGATGAACCAACGCCAGCCCATCCTGATGGCCCGGCAATGCCCCGCGCCCGTGACCGCCGCCTGCACCGATTTCCTCATGCGCGAGCTGGGCGCGAGCAATCCCGCCGAAACGATCGCCGCCTACACCCCTCCCCCCGGCCGGGAATGGGCTTCCCCGGACTGCCAGCGCATCCCCTGCAGGCTCGCCGACGCCCCCAGTTCCTCCTCCCCGCGCCCCGCGCCCGGCGCCGGAGCGGTCGAATCCGGGCTCCCTTATGACCAACAGCCCGGCTTCATCGGCCCGCCTGCGCCTTCCAGGAACCAGGGCCCTCAGCCGTTCACCGACGAAAACTCATTCAGGCAGGCCATGCGGGAGCAAGAGAACCTGACGCCCGGCAAAGTCGTCGACCTCGGCAACAACACCTACGCCGTGGACACGGGCGACGGGAATTACAGCATCGGCGGCCTGTGCAGCGGCGCGCCATGCAGCGGCATGCCCAAGCCCGCCGACCAGATCCCCGGTCTCGCCGACGCGCTCCAACTCGCGAACAGCATCAACAACGGAAACAAGAACGCGTTCGGGCCGACCAGCACCCCGGCGCCGTCCGGCGGCTCCCGCCGGTCCAGCCAAGGGGCCGACACTCCCCCCGCCGATGACATCGCCTCCAATTCGACCGAAGAGGCGCAGGGCAGCGGCGGCGACGCCGGCAGGTTCTTCCGAAGCAACGGCGGCGGCGGGGGCGCGACGGCCGGCGGCACGACGGACGGCAGCTATGCCGCGACAGCCGCAAGCGGCCAGGATGGCGTCATCGCCGCTCAGGCCGCCTCGCTCGATGAGATTCAGGCCACCCACATCGGAACCCAGAAGTTCCAGACGACGGCGGAGGAAATCCTGGGCGGCGCGAAAGGCACCTTCACGGAGAAGGACCCGAACGCCGGCGGAGATCTGAAGTACAAGGGCACGCAGTCCGGGCTCAACGACTAGGTCCATGGTCCTAGGGCCCCCCAGGCCCTAGGACACTGAGCGGCGAGCGCCTTTCCGGCTATTCTTACAGCAGGAAAGGACATGAGAACCAAGCTCACGACGGCGATGTTCGCGGCGATGGCGCTGCTGGCCGCGCTCCCGGCCGCCGCCGAGGTCTCTTCCCCGATGGTCACGCAGGATCCCTTGATGCGCCAGATCATGAGCCGCCAGCTCACCTTGCCCTCCGGCGGCGTCACCGGCTCCACCCGGCTCGGCTCCGGGCAGGCCATCGAGATCAAGGTGACCGACCCCCTCGCTCCCCTCAAGCCCGTCGAAGGCCTCGCCCCGGCCCCGGTCAAGGAGAAGGCCGCCGCCCCCAAGGTCCGCCGCGCCGACGCTCAGCTCAAGAAGATGTCGGGCGAGAAGCGCGCCGCCGACTGGTCCGGCCGCAAATAGCCCGCGCCTAGGGCTTCGCGCCGAACAACGCCCGGGAGACGCTCTCCGGGCATTCCTGCTGGGGCAGATGGCCGCAGCCGCGGATCAGCTCCACGCGCGAGCCCCGCACCCCTCGGCGGAAGCGCTCCGCGAACTCCGCCGGCAGGATCCCGTCGGCCTCGCCCCAGACGATCACGGTCTCGGCCGCGACGTCCTTGAGGCGGGAGTCGAGGACGTCCTCGAGCCGCAGCGCCTCCAGGATCGCCCGCGTGGGCCGCGCGCGGATGGACGCCACGGCCGCCGGCCAGGCCCGCTCCGGCACCGGTCGGGGCCTGCCGTAGGCCTTGGCGTTGAAGGCCTTCATCTCCGGTATCGTCGGCTCGGCCAGGAGCCTCGCGGCCTTGAGCGCGAGCTCGCTCGGATCGCTGAGCCCCGCCGCGTTGACGAGCACCAGGCGAGCGACGCCCTGGGGCCAGTCCACGGCCAGCCAGCCCGAGATCCAGCCGCCGAGGCTGTTGCCCGCGACCGTCCACTCCGGGCAGCGCGACTCGAGCGCGGCGCGCAGCACGCGGGCCTGCGCGCGGATGCCGTAATCGGCCGCGTGCCCCGAGCCGTCCGTGCCCGGCATGTCCACGGCGAGCAGCAAGGTCCCCTCCGGCGGCTTCGTCGCGCCCCCCCGCCCGAGCATGGTCTTGTCCCAGGTCATCGCCGAGTCGCCCATGCCGTGAACGAGCGCCACGCACCGGCACGGCGCGCCCGGGCGACAGGTGTTCAGCTCATACGCCAGCAGGGACCCGGCGGCGACCCGGCGCACGCCGCCAAGGCCCAGCGCCGCGCGGCGCAGCCCCATGTGAGTCTGCAAAGGCGCGAAGAAGACCGCCGCCCCCGCGACGACGCTCAAGCCCACCCCGGCGACAACCACGCGCTTCATGCGACGATGATAGTAGAATAAGAGCCATGACGAAAAGCGCCGAGCTGGTGAGACGCTGCGAGCTGGCCAAGCCGGCGGACGGCGGGTGCGCGTGGTGCGCCAAGCCGCGGCCGAAGGGGCGGCGCATGTGGTGCGGGGGCCGCTGCGCGACGGCCTTCTGGAAGAACCACTGGTGGTCGCGGGCGCGCCGGGCGGCCAAGCGCCGGGATAAGTACGCGTGCGTGCGCTGCGGCGGCGGACGTCCTCTCGAGGTCAACCATATCGCCCCCTGCCTCGGCGCCCACGGCGTCGTCAGCTGCGCCCATCACCTCGTCAACCTCGAGACCTTGTGCGTGCCGTGCCACCGGACTTACACCTATGCCTCCTCTCGATAAATACGCGCTGTACGCCGCCGCCGTGCAGCAGCCGGACGTCGACGTGAGGTTCTTCCGCGAGCTGTACCGGCAGCTGCGCGGCCGCGCGCCCAAGCGGCTGCGAGAGGACTTCTGCGGGACCTTCGGCGTGTGCTGCGAGTGGGCGAAGCTCGGCCCCGATTATCAGGCCTACGGCCGCGATCTCGGCGCCGAGCCCATCGCGTACGGGAAGAAGCACTTCCTGCCCAAGCTCACGCCCGAGCAGCGGTCGCGCGTGACGATCGAGCGCAAGGACGTGCTGGCCCCCGGCGGCCCGAAGGCCGACCTCATCATGGCGATGAACTTCTCCTACTTCTTCTTTCAAAAGCGGGCGGAGCTCAAGGCGTACTTCCAGGCCTGCTTCAAGAATCTGCGCCGCGACGGCGTGCTCGCGCTCGACTGCTTCGGCGGCGGCGGCGTCCAGCGGCCGAACGTGGAGCGCACCGTTCATCCGCGCTTCGTCTACTACTGGGAGCAGTACGATTACGATCCCGTCTGGAACACCGCCCGGTGCGCGATGCACTTCAAGCCCAACGGCGGAAAGAAGGTCCGCGACGTCTTCACCTACGACTGGCGCGTCTGGACCCTCGCCGAGATCCGCGAGCTGCTGGCCGAGGCGGGCTTCGCCCGCTCCCACGTCTATTGGGAAGGCGACGACGGGCGCCGCGGCAACGGGAAGTTCGCGCGCGACGAGAACGGCGGGCGCGAGGAGATCTGGATCGCGATGATCCTGGCGGAGAAGCGGGCTAGCCGGGCGTAAGTCGCTTCACGGCTTCCTCGAGGGCCGCCACGCGCTTTTCGAGCTCTCCCACGCGGTCGACGGCGGAGGGAGCGGCCGCCGCCGGGAGCGGCGCGGCGGGGCCCCCGGAGAACAGCTGACGCCAGCGCGACTCCTTCTGGCCCGCCTGGCGGGGCAGCTTGGCCACCCAGGGCTCGGCGCGCAGGGACATATCCTGGAGAAGGGACTCCACCTCGGCGCTGCTCGCGAACTCGCACATCCGGTCGGTGCGCGTCTTCAGCTCTCCGGCCGTCTGCGGACCGCGCAGCAGGAGCACGCAGACGGTCGCGATCGTGCGGGCGTCGGCGCCCTCGAGCAGGATCTCGGCGTGATGCATGAACTTGGGCACGCGGCTGCCGGGCTCGTGGAGGCGCCCCGCCAGGCTTCGTTCGATGAGCGCGTGCAGGGCCTGGGCCACGACGGGCTCCTCGTACGCCGTCACCGGGTCGCGGCTCGTCTTCTGATTGCACGCCGCCACCAGGCTGTTCAGGGACAGCGGGTAGGACTCCGGGGTCGTCAGGGATTTTTCCACGAGCGCGCCCAGCACGCGCGCCTCGATCTCGTTGAGCTCGGTCATCATGCGGGGATTCTAACTATTTTCGAGCCTTGGGCCGGTCGACGGCGCGGCGCGCCTCCTTGCCGACGTGCCGGGCGAAGGCCGCGTGCGCCTCCCGCGTGTCGATGCGCGAGAGCGCCAGGGCCGCCGCGTAGCGCACGTCCTCGCTGCGGTCCTTCAAGGCCTTCGTCAGCAGCGGCACGACGCTCTCCTGCTTGGCGCCGATGTTGCCCAGAGAGAGCCCCGCGCTCGCGCGCACCGGCGCGCTGCGATCGCCCAGCGCCTTGATCAGCGCGGGAACGGCGGTCGCGGCCTTGGCGCCCATGTGGCCGAGGTCGTCGGCCGCGCGGGCGCGGGTGCGCGCGTCGCCCTCCTGGAGAGCGCGCAGGAGGCCCGGCAGGGCATCATGCGCCGTCTTGCCGCTCCCCGCGTCCGCCATGATCGCGCCGGGAGCGGTCACCTCGTGCCCGCGCGGGATGAGGCCCACGGCCGGGGGCAGATGCTCCGCGGCGGCCGTGTTCTTCGAGCGCATCGCGAGCGCGACGCCGGGCCGCGGCGCCGCGGCGGGCGGCTCATCGAGGATGGCGTCGAGCTCGGCATGGCGCTGGAACTTGGTCGGAGCGGGCATCTCCTCGGCCCGGCGGGAGACCGTCGCGGGCGGCGCGGGAAGCTCGGGGTCGCGCGTGACGACCTGCTCGTCCGCGCCGGGGCCGGGAGACGGCCCCGGGCGCG